>CAZGEE010000069.1:0-7464 GCA_964525035.1 uncultured Anaerolineales bacterium | reverse complement strand
TCCCGGTGATGCGCGACGTGGGGCTCGGAATTGCCGTGGCGGACGCGGCGGCGGAGGTGCGCAGCGCGGCCGACTACGTGACCCGGCGGCGGGGAGGCCGCGGCGCGGTCCGCGAGGTGGTTGAGATGCTGCTGAAGGCCCAGGACAAGTGGTCGGCGATCATGGCCCGCTACCGCGACGGAGGCGGCGGGGTGTAGTCCGGCGACGGGGTGCCACTTATGTTTCGACGGGTGATGACGGTCCTGATCAGCGTGCTGGCCGTGATCTTCGTGGCCCTGCTGCTTTGGCATCTGCCTCAGATGGACTATGACGATGTGTTCGGGGTGCCCGACGCTGAACCGATCGAGGAGCCGCCTCCCGGCGCGGAGGACAAAGGTTTTCCCGTCGGAGACCCGCAGACCGAGGTGGGTTACAGCGACATCGAGATTTTTCGCCGGAACCGCGACGGGCGACTGACGCACGCGATCTTCGCGAAGATGCGCCCCCGGGAACCGGCCGGCCGGGCCGACCTGTTGGACCCCCGCATGATCTTCTACGCCAGCGGCGGCGAACAGTTCCACGTCCGCGCGCCGCGCGGCATGCTCGACACCGAGGGAGCCGTCGTTGCCCGCTTCAACGACATCAAGCGCGGGGCGCTCTGGGGCGGAGTGGTCATGCGGCACGACCGCGGCACGCCGGACGACGAGAGCGACGACCTGGTCGTCCGCATGGACCGTTGTGAATACGACCAGCGGGAGGCCCGATTCCACACGGACGACCCGGTGACCGTCCGCGGGCCCGAGGTCGAGATGGACGCCGTGGGAATGGTGGCCCTCTTGGTCCGGGGCGAGAACGAACTGAAGGAACTCCGGTTCCTTCGCGACATCACCATGACGCTTCAAGGGCAGGAGGGCGAGGCCCTGGCGGTGGGCATGACGCCGACCGCCCGGAGCGAACCCTCCGGAGGCTCCGCCCCTGCCGGACCGGCCGAGGCCGAATCCGCCGAACCGGCGACGGACCGCGAAGAGCAAACCGGGGAAGGGGGACGGTTCTACCGCTTTACGCTGAAAGGCAACGTGCGCGTCGAGCAACCGCGCGGCGACGGGACGCGGGGGCTGGAGGCCGACCGGCAGGTCGAATTGGTTACGCGATCGGAGGGCGATTCGCTCGGCGGCGGTCCGGACGCGTCGCGGGCGGGGGCGCCGTCGGCCGCTGACCGCGGACAACCGCGGGCCGATGGGGGATCCGGGCCGCCGGAAGAGGCCGCGCCGGCGCCGGTCGAGGTGGTTTGCGACGGTCCCTTCACGTTTGAACCGGTCCCCTCCGAGGAGGCCCCCGGGGGGCTCCAACTCAAGGCCACGGGGCGCCGTGTCGTGCTGTGGGAACCGAGGATGCGGGCCACGGGGGACGATTTTTCCTTCGACGGGGCCACCGGGATCGGTGTATTGAGAGACAGCGAACGGACGAGGGTGATGCTCGCGCAAGGCCCGGATAAGCGCACGGAAATCGTGAGCCGCGAGGTCCGTTTCGACCGCGACAACGCCACGGCGGCTTTCGCGGGGCCGGGCCGGCTGGTGGTGGACGTCCCGGAGGAGGAGTTCGCGGGCGTCCGGGCCGAGGGCGACCGGCCGCTCAAAGCCACGTGGCGCAAGGCCATGAACGTGGACTTCGCCGGCCAACGCACACCGCAGGGAGAGCTTCGAAACGTCCTCGACCGGGCCGAGTTCCACGGCAGCGCGGTGCTCAGGCAGGGACGGCGCACCCTCTCGGGTGAGCACCTCGTGCTGGGAATGGCTGCCCCCGAGGCCTCCGGCGGGCAATACGGCATTCGGAGCGTCACCGCCTCCGGCGACGTGGCGGTGATCCAGCCGGAAGCGGAAGGGCAGGTGAGCGTCGGCGACCTGACCTGCGGCTATCTCGAATTCCATTTCCGGCAGGATGATCGCGGGGAGAGCCGGCCGACGACCCTGTTCGCGCGCGAGAACGTGGTAGGCACGGCGGAGAACAGTAACCTGGAGGCCGACCGGCTCAGTGTGCACTTCGAAGCCGATCCGGAGCAGCCTGACCGCGACGTGGTGCAGCGCCTCGTCGCCGAGGGCAACGTCCGGGCTCGCCGCGACGACCGGTATGCCGAGGGACGTTACCTGGAATACTCGACTGAGGCACGATTGCCCGGCGAAGGGGCCGGTGCCGCCATGGTGCTTCGGGGAACCGAAAACGAGTGGGCCACCGCCCTCTTGGGCCCGCACCGGATCCGTGGCGTGGACATCACGATGGACCGGACGCGCCGGCGGGTCGACGCGAAAGGTCCGGGTCGGCTCAAGCTGATGAGCAACCGCGGGATCGAGGGAGGCGAGCGCGAAAGCCCCATGCCCATCACGGTCGCGTGGACGCGGAAGATGATCTACAACGGCGTGGAGAGCCAGGCCCATTTCAGTGGCCGGGCGGAGGTTCGGCTGCCGGGGGCCGGCATCGACTGCGCGGACCTCTGGATATTCTTCATGCCCGCCGGTGGCGAGGAGGAAAGGTCGGAGGACCAGGCCTTTGAGGCCGTGGACGTGAAGCGGTTGACCGCCTCGAAGAACGTCGTCGCCCGACGGGTCCAGACGCCTGACGACCCGGAGGAAGATGTCACGGTGGCGACCATTCATGCGGACGTGCTCGAATACAAGACGCTGGAACGCTCGGCCGTGGTGGACGGACCGGGTCGGCTGGAGGTCGTCGAGGTGGGCCGGGTCCCGGCGGACGTCCCGCCCCGGGACCGCGAGCCGCACAACCGGACGACGGTGCGCTGGGAACGCGGGATGAAATTCGACCGACGCAGGGCGATGGCCTGGTTCGCGCGGGGCGTGGTGGCCGAGGTGTTCGGCCTGGCCGTCAACCCGGAAACGGGCGAGGTCGACCGCGCGGGCCGGGGGCAGCGCACGCTGAGGTGCCAGATCCTGCGGGCTTACCTCCAGTCCGATGAGTCCGAGGCCTCGGACGAGGTCGCGGGGCTGAGTCTCAAGGAACTGGTGGCGCACTGCGGGCCCGAGCCGCCTTACGTCACGCGGGTGGTGCCGGTGACGTTCGAGGACGGATCGTACCGCGGGACGGCCCGCCGGATGACCTACAATCGTCGCAAGCAACTGGTGGTGCTGACCGGCGACCCGGCTCGTGTCTGGAAGAAGGGCGACGGGAACTTCGGCCGGTACGAGGGCGACAGGATGTCGTACCGCCTCGACAGCAAACGCGTCGAGATTCTCGAACCGCGCGGTGGCATCTTCGGTCGGTAGATATGCCCAGGCGAGCTCCCGTCCGCGCCGCTGCGACCGCCGCTACATCTCGATGACCGCCTTGAGCACTCCGTCCCGGTAAGCGTCCACCATCTCGAAGGCCTCGGATACCCGGTCCAGCGGGAACCGGTGGGTGATCCAGGGCTCGAGGTCGATCTTCCCTGCCGCGACGAGGGCGAGGGCCTGGCGGATCGTGTGGGCACTGCGGCGGACGAACTGGACCGTCAACTGTTTTCGGCGCGGCTGGCTGGCCGGGAGCGTGATTTCATCGACCGGGGGAATCCCGATGGCGGCGACGCGGCCGGCGATGCGGGCGATGCTGACCGCCTGGGCCAGGCCGTCCGTGCTGTTGGTGGCCTCGTAGACGATGTCGGTGCCTTCCCCGTCGGTGAGCCCCTTTGCAACCGCCACCGGATCCTGCTCGGCGACGTTCACGGTGTCCGTGGCGCCGAGCCGCTTGGCCAGTTCCAGGCGATAGCCCAGCTTGTCGGTCATGACGATCCGGGTGGCCCCGGCGTTGCGGACCATCTCAAGGCAGGCCAGGCCGATGCTGCCCGAGCCCACGATGGCCACGGACTCACCCGGCTTGCTGGGAACCAGGTTGAATGCGTGAATGCCCACCTGCAGGGGCTCGAGCATCGCGGCCGAGGAAAACGGCATGTTGTCCGGGATCGGGATGCACTGGCGCTCGTGGGCGATCACGAACTCCTGCAGGGTCCCATGCACCGGCGGCGTGCCGTAGAACCGGACGTTGGGACAGCAGTTCGGCCGGCCTTCGAGACATTGCCGGCACACTCCGCAGCTCAGGCCCGGTTCCACCGCGATCCGCTGGCCGACCGAAACCGACGTCACCCCGTCGCCGACCTCCGCTACTTCGCCCGAGAACTCGTGCCCGACGGGCTGCGGCTTCTCAACCACCTGGTCGCCGATGCACATCTCGGTGTAGTAGTGAACGTCGCTGCCGCAGACGCCGACCGCGCGCACGCGGATGAGCACCTCGTTGGCCTTGGGCGTGGGCCGGGAAACGTCCTCGATCCGGAGATCCCGCTTGTCGTGTAGAATGGCCGCTTTCACAGTCGTCTCCTAGAATTCCGTGCTGCCGGTGAACTTGAACCCGCGGACCTTCAGAGCCGGGCAGAGCACGTCGCCTTCGACCACGCGCCGTTTGCGGGTCATTCCCTCGATTCGTTCCAACGCTTCCAATACGCTTTCGGTGAATCGCAGATTCCTCACGGGCCCCGTGACCTTGCCGTTCTCGATAAGGAAAGTCCCGTCCCGGGTCATCCCGGTCAGCACCACCCTCATCGGCTCGACCACGTTCACGTAATGGAACCGGGTCACGAGCAGTCCGCGCCCGGTGCCACGGACCAGTCCGCGCAAGGAATCCTTCCCCGGCGACATGACCAGCTTGGCGGGCATCGGACCGTAGGAAGCGTACCGCGGCGGAAGGGCATGCCCCGTGGAGGCCCGCCGCCCCTTTTCGAGTCCGGCCCGGTAGCTGTCGTACACCACGCCCGCGGCCACGCCCCGGTCGATGAGGTTGACCCGTTTCCTCGGCAGCCCCTCGTAATCGAACGGCGTGCCGCGGAGACGGCGATCGTACACGTTGTCGACGATCGTGACGGGGTCCCCCGTGACGCGCTGCCCCATCCGCCCCGCCATGAAGCTCCGGCCTTCCTGGTAGCTCTTGGCGCCGAAGCCCAGGTAGGCCATCCGCGCCAGGAGCGAGCCGACGGCCGCCGGCTCGAGGACGACGTCCATCTCTCCGGGCTCCACCGTGCGGGGCTTGCGGCTGCGGGCCGCCTTGCCGACGCCGTCGCGAATCACCCGGGCCCGGTCCAGGTTTCCCAGGGCGAACGAGGCGTCCTCGGCGTATCCCGATCCGTCGCCGCAGGTGACCACGGTCTGGGTCGCCGCGCCCGTGCGGCGATGGTACGCCCGGATGCCGCGCGTGTTCGCCACCAGCAGTTCACTCGTCCGCGTTTCGACGAGCCCGGCCGCCTCGGCGTTCCGGCTCCGGGCCTTCTCCACGAGCTCTTCCACGAACTCGGCACGCTCGTCCGGCGAGCAGCGGGCCGTCGCCTCGTCCCAGGCCTCCACCGGGCGGAGCTTCCGCGGGCTCGGCAGACCCTTGAAATCCTCCAGCGGCGGACGGGCCGCCGCAATCCCCCGGGCCCTCTCGACGAGGGCCGTAAGCGCGGACTCCTCCAACGTGTCGGCCTGGGCCACGCCGACGCGCTGGTCCGTGATGGTCCGCACGATCGCGGATGCGCTCTGCGTACCGACGTTCTGGTGGATGCGATTCCGCGCGAACCGCGTGAGAAAGCTCTCCCCCGCGGCGAGGATCACTTCCGTTTCCTCGGCATCGCTGCCGCTGATTACGGTCTCGGCAAGCCGCAGAAGTTTCTCGCGACCTTCGATGCTCATGAGCCTTTCATGACTCCTACTTCGACGTCCCGGAATCGTGCCGGTGCCACCCCGTGTCCCACGTGGGCGATCTGCGAAGGCTGCCCCTTGCCGCAATTCGGAGTCCCCCACAGTCGCCATTCGCCGGGTCCGCAGATGGCGTCACAGGAATTCCAGAAGCGCGGCGTGACGCCCGTGTAGGTCGGATTCTTGAGCATCCGCCCCAGCTTGCCGTCGATGATCTCCCAGGCGACCTCCGTTCCGAACTGGAAGTTGAGCCGCTTGTTGTCGATCGACCAGGACCGGTTGGTCGCCAGCAGCAGGCCGTCGCGGGTATCCGCCACCAGCTCCTCGAGCGTGCCCTCCTGCGGGAGCAGGTTCACGTTGGTCATACGAATCAGTGGGATGTGGCTCCAGGAGTCGGCCCGCATGGTTCCGCTGCTCGTCCGGCCGACGAGGCCGGCGGTTTCGCGGCTCGACATGTAGCCGACGAACCGGCCGCGCTCGATGATCGGGGTCCGCTGCGCCGGGACGCCCTCGTCGTCGTAGCCGAACGTGCCAAGTCCCGTCGGTACCGTGGCGTCGGCGACGACGTTGACGATCTCCGAACCGTACTGCAACTGCCCGAGCTTATCCAGCGTCAGGAACGAGTCGCCCGCGTAGGCCGACTCCATCCCGATCACGCGGTCGAGCTCGATCGGATGGCCGATCGACTCGTGCACCTGGAGGGCCAGTTGTCCGCCGTCCAGGATGATGGTCTTCCGGCCCGAGGGGCAGGGCGGAGCCGAAAGCAGTTCGACGGCCTCGCGCCGCACCCGCTCGCCGTGGGCCGGCAGGTCGAGGCCCGCGAAGAACTCGTACCCCCCGGTGGCGAAGTTGCCGCGAAAACTGTTCGGATAGCTGCGCACCTGGACCTCGCCGTCCCGCACGGCGGTGGCCGCCATGCCCCCGCCGCACTCGACGATGCGCTGCTCCAGGAGGCTCCCCTCGGTGGACGCGAACACCTTGTGGGTGGTCTGCGCCGAGAAAAACGTCTGGGCCATGGCCACGGGCGGGCCCGTCAGCCGCTCGCTTGCGGGAATCAGCACGCCGAGCTTCTCGTCCAACGGTACCGCCAGCGGGTCCCGATCGTGCGGCGTCCCATAGCTGTCGCGCCGGGGCGCTTCCGGCGCCAGTTCGACCGGCTCATCGCAGACCCGGGCGCTGGCGGCGGCGATTTCGCACGCGCGCTCGACGGCCCGGGGAACCTCGGCCTCCGTGACGCGGCACGACGAATAGAATCCCCACGCTCCATCCTTGAGCACGCGGATGCCGAATCCGCACGTCCGGTCGCGCGAAAGGGTCTCGACGGCGCCGCGGTTCACCGCAATGTCCTCGCGGTCGATCTCCACGAACCGCGCGTCGCCGTAAGTCCCGCCGTGCTTCGCGATGCAGTCGATCGCCAGTGAGGCCAGGTCCTTCAAGCCTACCTCCTCCCAGGAGAGCCCTGCAGTATAGGCCCCTGCCTGGGGCCTTGCAATACCGTGCGCGGCGAAACGGGGAGCGGCTCGGCGGCCGGGCGATTTTGCGTTGCCATGGGAGGCGCCGGCGTTACACTGGCCCCGACCGGTTCTTGCACCCGGGTAACGCAGATGCCGTTTCTCGCGGGCACACAATCTCTGTCCTGGCAACTGACGCTTCAGCCCTTCGGCGGGTGGGCGGTGGCGCTTCCCCTGGCCGCGGGGTTCGTGCTGCTGCTCGTGCTCGGCTATTGGCGGACCACGCGTCCCGTGTCGCGGCGCGGGCGGATGGCCCTCTACGCACT
>CAZGEE010000068.1:0-7742 GCA_964525035.1 uncultured Anaerolineales bacterium | reverse complement strand
GTCCAGTAGCCGCATCGTCTTGCGCAGTGCGAACGCGCGGACTTCCGGGTCGTGGCTCGTGAACGCCCCGTCGCGGAACACCGGGTGCGCGAAGAGGTTCGTCGTGCCGGCCGTGGCCCGGATGCCGGTTCGCTTCATGGCCCGCTTCACCGCCCGGACCACTTCGCGCCGCCGGCGGTCCGAGGCACCGAAGGGCACGAGGTCGTTGTCATGGTACTCGAAGCCGTAGACCCCGCGCTTGGCCAGGCCGCGAATGGCATCGACCGGATCCGTCTCGGGCCGCGTCTCGGTGCCGAAGGGATCGCTGCCCCGGTTCATCACGCACCAGAGACCGAATGCAAACCTGTCCGACTTCCTGGGACTATATTCCTTTGCCATTGTCCGTCCTTCCTTTCCGATCTGCAGTTTTGCCTCTGCCACCCCACCTCGTGGTTCATCCCCGATGGGTACCGGCGCGGCGTCACTTCTCCTTACCGGGCACGGAACCGAGGCCGACGCCTGGCCAAGGACTCCATGACGGCCACGCTCTGAACCGATTCGCGCACGTCCGGCCCGGGCAGGCGCCGGCCGCGCCGCACTCCGTCAAGCAGTGCGGCCACTTCCTGGTAGAACCCGCCGACGTCCTCGCGCCGACGGGAGGGCACGCGGACGCGGAGTTCCCGCCGTTTGCCGCCCGACCACTCGATGAACACATTCCGGCCTTTCCCCTGCCCGAGTTCGGCCACCAGCGTTTTGCTTCCCGCCACCACGGTGTACCGCTCCAGGAACATCCCGGCCATCGGCACCGTCTCGAAGCGAACCGTGGCGCCCGAGGTCATACTCCCCTGCCCCGCGTACGCCACGGCTCGGCCCGAGGGTCCACATCGGCCGTAGAGAAAATCGACTCGGTCGTAATCGCTCCCGGCCAGGTAGCGCAGCGTGTCGATTCCGTGGATCGCGGTGACCGTGAAGTCCGGGTCGGCCCTGGCGATGCGCCGCATCTCGCAGGCGACCGACCGCACGGGCCCGGCGCGCCTCACCCTATCCCGCATCCGCGCAAGCGCCGGGGCCCATCGCCGGTTGAAAGCCACCAGCACCTGGCCACCGCGCCGTTCGGCTTGCTGCGCCAGGGCCGCCACCCGGCGCCGCGTCAGCGCCGGCGGCTTCTCCAACAGGATCGGCAGCCCGCGGCGGATGCACTGCCGGGCCACGTCCGCATTGTGCGCGACACTCACGGCCACGATTGCCGCATCGAGGTCCGCGGCCCGGAGCATCTTCCGCGCATCGCCGTAGGCCCGCTCGAACCCGAAGACCGAGCACGCCTCCTTCGCCCGGTCCGGGTCGGTGTCGCAGACCCCGGCCAGCACGATACCGCGTCGACGCCTCTTGTAGCTGACCAGCGACGGGCCGTGAACGGTCCGCGCTGCCCAACCGGCGCCGAAGAGTCCGACGCGAATCGCCATCTCTGTTTTCCCTCTCTCGTCCGGTTCCGGCCGTGGCTCGCGACCCGAGACAACGTTCCTGCACTCCCGTCCGTCCAGGCGGGGGCCGACAACTTTCACGCGCCGTGTCCAGCGGCGTCCGAGGTCCGCTGCACCACGATCCGCCGGCGAAAGCGGCGATCCACCAACATGGCGCCCCCAAACACCAGAAGCCCCACCAGGACCCCGAGCGCGGCTCCGCCGAGGTCCGGCCCCACACGGAGCAGGTTCCGCCATGCCATCCAGCGACTTCCCACGAGGATCCCGGCCGCCAAGGCGGCGATGGGCAAGCCGAGAACGAAAACGATTCCCGTCCAGGGGCTTGCCTCGGGAAGCTCCACGGTCACGGATTCACCGGGGCGGATGTCGCCGACCGCCGGTACCCGCAGAACCATGTCGCGACCTTCGCTCACGACCTCGCACGCGCCGCACTTCCGGCAGGCTTCGGAAGACCCTGCATGCATGCGGATGTCCATCCAGGCTCCCGAGACGTGGATCACGATTCCCGGCTCGCGCACGTTCCGCTCCTGTCCCGAACAGCCACAGCGCACCCTCGCAGCATAGCGACGGCGGGAAGAAAATGAAAGGGGGGGCTGCCCGGGCAGAGAGACCCGCCCGGGGGCCTATCGCGGCAGGTCGGCGATTCTCTTAATAGAGCGAGACAGCTCGTAGTGCGTAACCTTCTCCGCCAGTCGAACGGGGATGTACCGGCCGAGTTGGTTGTCACTGTAAAGGATGATGTGCCGTGAATTGGGCGTCTTGTAGCCCATCTGCGAGGGCTGATGCCCCACGATCAGGACGTCGCAGTCCACGTGCTTGGCGAAAATGTTCGCGGCCATCTCGTTCTGGTTCCGCCCCCAGAGGAACGAATACAGTTGGCTGTCGCGGGAGAAATCGCCGTCGGTCAACTGGCGGTCGAACATTTCGTAGTCGAAGTCGATCAGGGCGTCCAGGTGAGGCGTGGAATGACTGATCCACACCCGGTTCGGCGTCTTCACCGCCAGGGGCAAGTCCCTGAAGAAATCGCAGTAGGCCTGCTTGACCTCTTCGGCCTGGTGGCCGTAAGCGTGGGCCAGCCCCTCCTTGAACTTTCGATTGAGATTGACCTTCCCCTTGTGAAGCTGGATGTTGAGCATCTCCGCCACGTCATGATTCCCAAGCAGGATGTGGACCTGCAGCGGGAACTCAATTTTCAGCGCGGCAGCGGCCTCGATGAGCGCGTAAGACAGGCATCCGCCCTTTTCGTCTTCCGGCCCGCCGTGCTCCAGTTCGTGAAGAATCAGGTGTCGTTTCGGGTGGCGCTGGAGCGCCGCGAACTTTACGATTCGATCAAAGTTGTCCCGGCAGCCGTGCAGGTCACCCGTAACGATCACCTCGCCCTCGGCCGGCAGATAGATTACGTTGCCCCGCCGCTTGGGGTCGCGGCGCGCAAGGATCCCCGCCTGATGGACACGGTCCATCGCCTCACCCGCATTGCGCGCGGGCGATGAATCAAGCTGGAGTTCCCAGTCCGGGGTACTCAAAAGGTCCGAGGTCCTTTCCATCAATTCATACAACGCACCAGCCGGCTATTTCTTTCCGCCTCGGCATCGCTCCCCCAGGCGGCGGAAAAACTGCGTTGCCGGGAACATCGCTCCCGGGCATGACACCGGCTCCAGTTCCCGATGGCAGTAAACCCGAGTCAGTGGGATATGACATCGCCTCGTCAAATGATACACCAGTTCGACCAGACTGTCCATCTGCCCTTCCGTGGGGCCGCGGCGGTCGAAATCGCCGCCCAGGGCGATGCGGATCCCGTGCCGGTCTTCCGACCCGGTTCCAGGATCCCCCGGAGCCGGCTCGGCAGAGGCTCCCGCATCGGGCCAAGCAATCGGTTTCTGCTCAAGCCAGAAGGCGGTACAGCGGACGGCCCCGTCCTTCATCGCATTCCCGCGGCCGATGAGGAAGTGGAAGTGCTCGGCGTTCGCCCCTCCGGCACTGTCGTCGGGGTGTACAGGGTCTTCCGCCCCACCCGGATCAATCGACTGGTGCAGGATCACGTATCGCCATGGGGCGAGTCGGGCCATGTTCTCCGGGAAGGCCATCGAGGCGGGATCCCCACGGTCGGCCACCGTCGGCTCGGACCACAGGGCAAAGCACAGGCCGGTGGCCAGCCCCATGGCCGCCGCCAGGGTCACCAGCACCTTCACCATGCGGCCGACGTTGATCCCGTCGCCGGACTCGCCCGTGGCGCGATTTTCCTCGGAAACCGACATCCCGTCACTCCGAAAGCCGGGCTCTGAAAACCCGCCCGCCGAGGTGCTCCCTACAACGGCCTTTTCAATCACTCGGCCGGGTGCTATTCTTATAACCGCTACGGGCCTGTAGCTCAACCGGATAGAGCAACTGCCTTCTAAGCAGTAGGTTCCAGGTTCGAGTCCTGGCAGGCCCGCTTTTTTCGCGTCGGTGTGCCGGACGTGTGGGCTCGTGCCCCGCTCGGCCCGTCCTCAATGAGGTCGGCACGTCGGGGGCCGTGCTTTCAGTCGAAATCCGGCGCCGGCCTTTTTCGAACCCCTGGGCCTGATCGGAGCGCCATGCGAATTGAAACCTACCAACTCGGCTCCTTCATGACCAATGCATACCTCGTCCTCTCGGGCGACGGGCGCGAGGCCCTGCTGGTCGACGCGCCCGAGGAAATCGAGCAGGTGATCGACCGATGCGACGCGGACGGGCTCGTGCCGCGGATGCTCATCAACACCCACGGGCACGTGGACCACATCGCGGGTAATCAGGCGGTCAAGGCCCGGTGGCCCGACATCCGGGTGGCCATCCACCCGGCCGATGCCAGGAAGCTCGAGAGCCCCATGCGGAACCTGTCGCTGCTGATGGGGATGCGCGTGAAGAGCCCCGCGGCCGACGTGATGCTCCGGGAGGGTGACCAGGTCCGGCTCGGAAACGAGACCTTCGACGTGCTCGAGACCCCGGGGCACACCCCCGGCGGCATCACGCTCGTGGCCCGGCCGGACGACGGCCCGGCGATCGCCATCACCGGCGACACCCTGTTCTACCAGGGTGTGGGGCGTACGGACTTCCCCGGAGGCGACATGCAGACCCTGCTGGAGACGATCCGCCGGAAGCTCTTTACCCTGCCGGATGACACGATCTGCTACCCGGGCCACGGCCCGAGCACCATGGTCGGCCAGGAGCGCGAAAGCAACCCCTTTCTCTGACGGATCTCAGCGGTGGAGACATGCTTTCCCGGATGCGTCGACGCGAACCGAGGGGCCCTTTGCGAACGGTCTTCACAGGGTGCGCTGGTAGATGGCCAGCACGAGGAGAAAGGCCAACCAGAGCAGGTAGGCTATCACCGCGAGAGGAAGGCCGACGTGCCGTGACGCCCCGGAAGACCGATCCGGAGGATTCTTGCTTTGCTCGTGCTCCACACTCTCGCCCCGGTGTGTCAGCGGCTCGTTTCCAGTTCGATGCGAAAGCTCTTGTCGAAGGCCTCCCGGAAATCATACAATTCGTGGAAGTCGTCGATACTGTCCGTATCCGCCTTCCGCAACAGGTCGGCCTCGATCATGATGTAGACCAGCCGGCCGAAATCGTCCGTTTTCCGAACGTTCCACGCCTCCAATACGGTCCGGGCGAGGTAGCCGAACCGTTCCAGGGCCAGGCGCCGCGCTCCCTCGCAGAGCTCCTGCCCGGTGACGTGACCGCCCTTCTGAAACACCTGGGCCGTGTACGAAAGGGCCTCGCTGACAAACTCGTACGCTTCGCGAGGATACGTGGGATGCTCCCGCAGCACGTCCGTGAGCTTCCGTTCCGTCTCCCGGTTGTACTCACTCATGGTTTGCGTCCCGATGGTTGCTCTCGCCCTGTCGCCCACCTTGGGCATTCTGTCCTTTGCTGCCGCTCGATTTCTTCGCATTGCCGCGCCGGCGTTTACTCCGCCGCCTACCGCGATGGCTTCCACTCGGCTTCTTCGGCTGGTTCTCGGACGACTCTTTCTTTTCCCCCCTGCCCTTTTTCTTTTTCCTTCGGCGCGACTGCGGCTTCTTGCTGCCGCCGCTCTCCTCCTCCACGCCCAGCTTCTCGAGCACCTTCCGGGGCACACCGAGGTCCTCCCGCGTCGACTTGGACTCCTTCCGTCTCGACCGGTCCTCCTTCGGTTCGCCGCCCGAAGCCCCCTCGTGGGCCTTCTCACCCCCGCGTTGTCCTTTGTCCTCGCCTTTCTTCTTCCCGCGCCGACCTCGCCGAGGGCGTCGCCGTTTGCGCTTCGACGACGCCTCGTCGGAGCGCGAGCCGTCCTTCGGCCGTTCGCCACCGCCGCCCACCCGACGGGGCTCCGCGGCTTCCGCTTCTTCCCGGCTGAGGTCGCGTTTCTGAATCTCCTCCACGGGCACGACCCGGACCTGCCCCTGGATCTCCACTTTCACAAGTTGCGTCAGGATGTCGCCCTTGAGGACCCGACCCGCGCCTTCCTCAGTCAGGACGTACGAGTTCCTGTGGGGCAAGTTCTTCTTAAGCTGCTCGTACGTTTCGTGCTCGTACCGGAGGCAACACATCAGCCGGCCGCAGCGCCCGCTGATTTTCGTGGGATCGAGCGTGGCCTTCTGGAGCTTGGCCATCCGCATGGAGACCGGCTGAAAGTGTTTGATGAACGCCCGGCAACACACGAACTGCCCACACCGTTCATAATCCGCGTGGAGCCGAGCCTTGTCGCGGACCCCGATCTGCCGCATCTCGATCCGCGTCTGATACTCGTGGGCCAGGTCCCGGACGAGGCTCCGGAAATCGACGCGACCCTCCGAGAGAAAGTAGAAAATGATCCGGTCCCCGCCGAAGAGGTGTTCGACCTCCGCCAGCGTCATCGACAGGCCGTGCTCCTTGATCTGCTTCTCGCAGTACTGGCGCTCGCGTTGCTCGCTCTGGTGGAGATGCCGAGCCTCCATCAGGTCGTCCGGCGTGGCGACCCGACGGATTGACCCCACCTGCTTCAAGGGTTTGCCTTCATAGCGGGTCTGCTTCATCGCCGGGCACAGGACGGTGCCGATCTCCAGCCCGCGATCACTCTTAACCACGACCTTCTGGTGCCGGGCTACGAGCCCCTGCTTGGAGCGGAACAGGCCCAGGAGCCCCATGCGGCCGTAGCGAACGCACATCAGGGGCGGCCCGTTACCCTTGGAGGCGGATTCACCCTCCCCGCCCTTCTGTCGGGTCGCCGGGCCGGCCCCGGACGATCGGTCGTCCCGCGAACCACCCTCATCCGACCCTTTCGATTGGGTATCACCCGAAGAGGCGTACGGCTCCTCACTGCGACCCGATTCGCCGGCGTCTCCGGAACGACCCGAGTTCGCACCGCCGTTCGGCTCGGTGGTCACGATCTCGCTTCGATCTTCCGAACGCTGCTTCTCATCGGAGGAATCTGAAGGCGGCTCGTTCGAGTTTCCCTGTTCCTGCCCTGATCTAGGTTCCATTGAGGAATATACCTTACATTGCAAAACCGGCCGCCTGCGGGCGGCCTTTGAAATTCCAGCTCATTATAGGGTTTCTCCTCCGGCTTCTCAACCGCGAAGCGCCCTGGATGTGCAGTTGGCCGCGGTGCCTGCCTCCCCTTCCCAGGGGTGTCCTTGGCCGGCATGGCCCTTGACTTTTGCGGCGGTTCCACGGATGGTTCACCGTGGTGGCCTCCAACCCGCCCGATCGAGCCCAACGACGTGGAGCGGCTGAACAGTTGACAGAAAGGAACCTTGCATGGCTTTGCACGTGGAGACCGACTTTCCCGGCGGGAACGCAGCCGGCGTGGCGATCGACGAGGGCGGTGAAACGCCCGTCGTGGCATTCTCCGCCCATCCACACGGCGGCCCCGAATGCCTGTGGTTCCACTTCCGGCTCGTCGAGACCGATCCCGCCCGGGCCTCCTACCGGACGGTCAAACTCATCCTGCGGCACTTCGGCAACCTGCTCGGCGGCTCCCGGCCCGAGGCGCTGCGACCGGTGATAAAGCGCCCCGGAGAGCAGTGGCAACGCCTCGAACCGGGCGGGCGGGAGGAATTGCCCGACGGGCGCGTCCGGGCTGTCTGGCACGTGGCTGCCCCCGCCCCGAGCTGCGAGGTCGCCTTGTGTTACCCCTATGGGCGGAGCGAGCTCGATGCACTCCTCGCCGGCAGCGCCGGCCGCTGGCGGGCCGACGTGATCGGCGTAAGCCAGAAGGGTCGCCCACTGGTCCGGCTCAGCAACCGCTACGGCGCCGAGGGCGACCAGCGGCCGGGGTTGTACCTGATGGCGCGGCAGCACTCG
>CAZGEE010000067.1:0-7764 GCA_964525035.1 uncultured Anaerolineales bacterium | reverse complement strand
TCCGCCACCGGGCACCGCACCTTCTTGTACTGCGACTTGCCGTACTTCCTGGGGACCTTCAGCTCCTGGAACAGGGGGTACTTGTGAATGGGCGTTCCGTAGCCGTGGCCCATGCCGACGCCCTCGGCGCGGACGGCCGCCAGGAAGTCCTCCCGGTGCAGCCCCTTGAACGCCTCGGCATCGTACCGGAGCACGTAATAGTAGTACCCGCGGCGCGTGATGCGCTTGTCGTCGGGCAGGGGTTCCAGTCCGCCGACCTTCCGGAGCTCGCTGCCGAGGTACCGCGCGGAGGCCATCTTGGTCCGGAGCTGCCTTTTCATTTTCGCGAACTGGCTGTTCAGCAGGGCGCCCTGAAGGTCCGTGAGCCGAAAGTTCGACGAGGTCTCGTAGAACTGGTAGAACCCCTTGCTTTCGAGCCGGCCGAGGTTGTGGAACCGGTAGGCCCTGCGCCACAGGTCGAGCGTGCGGGCGAGGACGATGCCGCCTTCGCCGGCCGTCAGGCCCTTCGACTGCTGGAAGCTGAAGGTCCCGTAATCGCCGTAGGAGCCGACGCCCTTGCCGCGCCACTGGGTGCCCTGGGCGTGGGCCGAGTCCTCGATGAGCGGCAGCTTGTGCTTCCGTGCGATGCGGACAATCCGGTCCAGGTTGGCCGGGTAGCCGCCGAAGTGCACGATCACGATGGCCGCGGTTCGCGGCGAAATGGCTGCCTCCACCGCGTCCGGGTCCGACTGGTACGTCTTGGGATCGCAGTCGGCGAACACGGGAACGGCCCCCAGCGGAAGGGCCGCCGAGGCCGAAACCACGAACGAAAGCGTCGGGACCACCACCTCGTCGCCGGCTCCGACGCCGGCGGCCCGGAGGGCGCATTCCAGGGCGACCGTCCCGTTGGAGACGGCCAGACCGTACTTCGCACTCTGGTACCGTGCGAAGGCCCGCTCAAACTTTCCGCACTGGCTCTTGGCCTGCGAATCGACGGTTCCGCCACGCCACCAGTTACCGCTCCGGAAGACCTTCAAGAGGGCCTTCTCGTCGGCCTGGTCGATCTGGGGCCAGGTGACCCCGACTCCCTTGGGTAGAGTTTTGCGTCCGCCCTTGATTGCGAGCTTTGCCATGACTGATCCACTCCCAGTGAAACCTGCTTTCCCTGCGTGCCAGGTCCGACCCGCGTGAGTCTAAACCATCCGCGACCAGAGGGCCATGCCGAACCTTCAGATTGCGTTGCACAATCCTACGATTTCTCCGCGTCTCGGTAGGCCTTGGGCGATCGGCCCACGGCCTTCTTGAACGCGCGGCTGAAGTAGTACGGGCTGTGGTAGCCCACCTCGTCCGCGACCTCGGCCACCTTCTTCTCGGTCTCCGCGAGAAGTTGCTTCGCCTGTTCGATACGCGTCTCGGTGAGGTAGTCGATGATGGTGAGGCCGAACTGCTTCTTGAACAGGCCCGCCAGGTAATTGGGTGACAGGGCCACGTGATGGGCCACCTGGGCGAGCGTCAGCGGGTGCCGGTAGTTGCGCTGAATGTAGTAGCGTGCTTCGTTAGTCACGATCTCCGCGGCCGACCATTCGTCCTCGGGCGGCACCGGCCGGCCGTCGGTGTCCAGCCGTCGGAGAGCGTGCACCAGCAAGGTGTTCAACAATGCCTTGCACAGCACCAGTCGGCCGGGCCGCTCCGCCAGCAGCTCCTCCAGCAGCCGGGTGATCAGCCGGTTGCCCGGTTCGAAGTCCAGGAAGTCCACGCCGCCGAGCGCCTCGACGTGACCTTTGCGGTCCGTCCGGGCCAGCGAAATGCCCATGTGGTTGGGCGTGGCCGAAATCCAGATCATCTCGGCCGACGGGCCCAGCGAGCGGGAGCGGTGCAGCATGTGCGGGGCCACCACGAGCACCTGGCCGCGGCCCAGGCGAATCGGCTCCCCGTCGTTGGCGATCTCGATGCGACCCTTCAGGCCGATGCAGACCTCGGGATGCGCGTGGACGTTGATCCGTTCGGTGGAGGGCTCGCGGCCGGCCAGGAGCATCACCCCGCGCTCCGAGAGCCGGTCGACCATCGTCGGCAGCCGCTCGCCGAGCCAGGCCCGCCACGGGATGTCCGCCATGCGCTCTTTCAAGCGAGTGCTCCTTTGGTTCTCCGGCGGCCATTGTTCCGCCGCGCGGCGGCGAAATCAAGCGGCAACCGGGTGCGGCGGACAGGCCCGGGCCGGTCCGCTTCGCGGAAGGTCCGGGAGGCCGTCTTGCGGGACGGGGCGGCCCGTGGTAAGGTCGTCTTTCTTATTTCCACCTTGAGTGATTGCGGAAGGGTGATTGTGAGCAACCGGGACGCGCGCGCGGATGATGACGAACTGTTCGAGACGGGGCCCCAGCGGACTTTGTGCAGGGAGCAGCGCGCGCAGGTCGCTTTTCCGATCGGGGGCATCGGCACGGGCAGCATCTCGCTGGGCGGCTGGGGGCAACTGCGGGACTTCGAGATCTTCAACCGCCCGGCCAAGGGGCAGCTTTGCCCGATGACCTTCTTCACACTCCACGCCCGGCGCGAGGGCGGCAAACCGGTCACGCGGGTCCTCCAGGGACCGATCGCGGGTCCGCTGGTCGGCGCGCACGGCTATCCGTACCAGGACGGGGCCGGCCTGCCGCACTTCGAAGAGAACACCTTCACCGGCACGTTCCCGGTCGCCCGCGTCGACTTCCGGGACGGGCGCGTCCCCGTGCGGGTCTCGCTGGAGGCGTTCAATCCGTTCATCCCGTTGGAGGCGGACGACAGCTCGCTACCCGTGGCCGTCTTTCTGGTGCATCTGAAGAACCCTTCGCGGAAGGCGTCCGCCGAGGTGGCGCTGCTGGCCAACACGAGCAACTGGGCCGGGTACCCGGACCTCGGCCGCAACGTCACCGAGTACGCGACGGAGTCGGGACTCCGCGGCCTGAGGATGACAACCGAGAAGCACGGCCCGGACGCGCCGGAGCGGAGCTCGATGGCCCTGGCCACCTCGTGGCGCCGCGTGCAGGTCCAGACGCGCTGGCCGCGCCTTCCGGCGTTCGACCAGCTTCAACTGTTCTGGGACGCGGCCTGCCGGGGCCGGCTCGACGAGCGCCGCGACCGCGTCGTCAGCGAGGAGGGGACGACCGACGTGGCGGGCGTGGCGCTGTCGGTCCGCCTGAAGCCGGGACGCTCGACGACGCTGCCGGTGCTCCTGGCCTGGCACGCGCCGAACGTGCGGAAGTACTGGGACACGGCCCTCGGCAGGTCCTGCGGCGGGGACGCCGACCGGCCCGTCTGGAAGAACCATTACGCCCAGCGTTTCGCGGACGCGTGGGACGTGGCCCGGTACGCGGTCCGGAATCTCAAGAAGCTCGAAGAGCGGACCCGCCGGTTTACCGACGCGCTGTACGGCTCGACGTTGCCGCGCCACGTGCTGGACGCGGCCGGAAGCCAGCTCTCGGCGCTTAAGACGACCACGTGCCTCCGCTTGCCGGACGGCAGCTTCTACGGCTGGGAAGGCTGTCACCCGGACGCCGGCTGCTGCGAGGGGACCTGCACGCACGTCTGGAACTACGCCCAGGCGCTGCCCAACCTTTTCCCCGGGCTCCAGGCGAGCGCGCTGGAGAACCATTTCAACTGCAGCATGCTGGACGACGGCGCGATGACCTTCCGGATGCCCCTGCCGCTCGGAACG
Source organism: uncultured Anaerolineales bacterium (assembly GCA_964525035.1). GTDB lineage: Bacteria > Planctomycetota > Phycisphaerae > FEN-1346 > JAACEH01 > CAZGEE01. The sequence goes on along the minus strand of CAZGEE010000067.1, from coordinate 4,100 downwards.
CGGGGGCAGGGGGGCTTTCACGCCGCGGCGGACGGGCAGATGGGCATGGTGCTGAACGTCTATCGCCACTGGCGCATCACCGGCGACGACGCGTGGCTGCGAACGTGGTGGCCCGCCGCGCGGAAGGCCTTGGAGTACGCCTGGCGGTACTGGGACCCCGACCGCGACGGCGTGATGGAGGGCTTGCAGCACAACACCTACGACGTGGAGTTCTTCGGCCCGACGACGATGATGGGCACGCTGTACCTGGCGGCGCTGCGGGCCGCCGAGCGGATGGCCCGCCACCTGGGAGAGGACGACGCGGCCGAGACGTACCGGCGGGTGGCCGAGGCCGGCAGCGCGAACACCGACGAGGAACTCTGGAACGGGGACTATTACGTTCAGCGGATCGACCCGGAGGCTGAGCGGAAAGCGCCGGTGCAATCCTCGCTGCTTCGCCGGGGCCGGCGGGATGAAGTGCTGGCTGACGACGAGCCGCCGTACCAGGTCGGGCGGGGGTGTCTCTCGGACCAGATCATCGGGCAGTGGTACGCCCACATGCTCGGGCTGGGCTACGTGCTGGACCGCCGGCACGTGCGGAAGGCCCTGCGGTCGGTGTTCCGCCACAACTTCAAGCGACGGCTCGCGCGGCACGCCAACACGCACAGGGTCTATGGCGTCGGGGACGAATCGGGCCTGGTCCTGTGCACGTGGCCGCAAGGCCAGCGGGAAAAGAACCCGTTCCCCTACGCGCATGAGGTCTGGCCGGGCATCGAGTACCAGGTCGCGGCTCACCTGGTGTACGAAGGGCGGGTTTCCGACGGGCTCACGCTGGTCAAGGCCGTGCGCGACCGCCACGAGGGCGCCCGACGCAATCCGTGGAACGAAGTCGAGTGCGGAAATCACTACGCCCGCAGCATGGCGTCCTGGTCGCTGGTGATCGCACTGAGCGGATTCCAGTACAGCGCGCCCGACGAGTGGATCGGCTTCGCGCCGAAGGTTCACCCCGAGGACTTCCGCGGGTTCTTTTGCACGGGCGGTGCCTGGGGCGTCTTCCGGCAGAAGCTCGAGGAGCACCGAGGCCGGGCGGAACTTCGCATCGAGGAAGGGCGGCTGCGCGTCCGGCGGATCGTGGTCAGCCTGGGGCGCGATGCCGCGCCGGCGATGCTCCGCGCGACCCGGGGGACGCGCCGCTTGCGCTGTGTGCCGCTACGGCTCGACGACGGGCGGCTGGAGGTGACGTTCGATCGGTCCGCCACGGTGCGGCCCGGCGAGCCACTCGTCCTCCGGTGGACTTTGGCGAAATGATCCGGGGAGGCGCCCGGCCGGAAGTCGGCAGGCCGCAGGGAAATCAAACGGGCCGGACAGCGCGCCGTTGGAACGCGAAGCCGGGGAGTGTAGCAATTCTTGGTAAAGGGTACAGTGATGAAGATCGTGATTGTTGGCGGCGTAGCCGGCGGGGCCAGTTGCGCCACGAGGGCCAGGCGACTGGGCGAAGAGGCGGAGATCGTCGTGTTCGAGCGCGGCGATCATGTTTCGTTCGCCAACTGCGGGCTGCCGTACTACATCGGCGGCACGATCCAGGAGCGGAACCGGCTCCTGGTGGCCACGGCCGAGAGTCTGCGGCGCCGGTTCAATCTCGACATACGGACACGTAGCGAGGTGGTGAGCGTCGACCGCGAGGCTCACGAGGTGACCGTGCAGACCCGGGATGGGGAGACGTACCGAGAATCGTACGATAAGCTGGTGCTCGCCCCCGGGGCGGAGCCGGTCAGACCGCCGATAGAAGGCGTCGGCCACCCGCGCATCTTCACCCTGCGGAACGTGCGGGACACCGACCGCATCAAGGAGGTTGTCGACTCCGGTGCGCAGCGGGCGCTGGTGGTCGGAGCCGGGTACATCGGCGTCGAGATGGCAGAGAATCTCCGCGACCGCGGGATGGACGTCACCCTGATCGAGCTGCTGGACCAGGTGATGCCGATCTTCGACGCGGAGATGGCGGAGCTTATCCAGGAGGAGATGGAGAGCCACGGGGTCCGCATCGTGCTCGGCAACCCGGTCGAGCGGTTCGGTGGGGACGAGAATACCGTCCGCGCCACGCTGGCCGACGGGACGGCCGTGGAGGCCGACCTGGGGATCGTCTGCGTGGGCGTGCGGCCGGAAACCGGGCTGGCCCGCGAGGCGGGCATCGAGCTCGGTGTCTCCGGCGGGATCAAGGTGGACGAGTTCATGCGGACCACCGACACCGACGTCTACGCCGTGGGCGACGCGGTGCAAGTGGCCGACTTCGTCACCGGCGAGCCGGCGCTCGTGCCGCTGGCCGGGCCCGCGAACCGCCAGGGGCGGAGCGTGGCGGATCATATCTTCGGCCGCCCGCGGCCTTATCGCGGCACGCAGGGCACGGCGGTGGTGAAAGTGTTTGGTGTAACTGCCGGGTCTACGGGAGCCAGTGAGCGGACGCTCCAGCAGCTCGACCGTCCGTACGAAAAGGTGTACGTGTTCGAGCCCAACCATGCCCGGTACTACCCCGGAGCCGCGCTGCTGGCGATCAAAGCCCTGTTCTCTCCCGGCGAGCCGGGCGAACCCGGGGCGGGCAAGCTTCTCGGTGCCCAGGTGATCGGCCGGGAGGGAACCGATAAGCGGGTCGACGTGCTGGCCACCGCCATTCGCGCCGGGATGACCGTGTTCGACCTGCAGGAGCTGGAACTGGCGTACGCCCCGCCGTACGGCTCCGCGAAGGATGCGGTGAACATGGTCGGTTTCGTGGCTTCGAACGTACTGGAGGGGACGATGCCGATCGTCCAGCCGGAAACGGTCGTGGCGGGCGAAAACCCGGAGGCTTTTCTGCTGGACGTGCGAAACGCGGAGGAATACGAGGGCGGGCACATCCCGAATGCGTACCTGATTCCGCTTAACGAGCTGCGGGAACGGCTCGATGAGCTGCCGAAGGACCGGCCGATCACCGTCTACTGTCGGTTGGGAGTGCGAAGCTATTTCGCCACGCGAATTCTGCTCCAGAACGGTTTCCAGGCGCGGGACCTTACGGGATCGTGGGAGTCGTTCCGCCGCGTGCGGGACGCGCGACGGCGGTCCTCCGGCAAAACCTAGGCCCGGAGTGTCGGGGTTGCACGGTCCGCCGGGGCGGCGTACAATCCGCCCTCTTGGAGTGAGTTCTGAAAGCAGCCGGATAGGAGCGAGGAGAACGAGATGCGAAAGGACCGGTTGACGTTCCTGGAGAACCTGTTGGCCACGCGCGGGCCCTCGGGCTTCGAAGAGCAGACCCAGACGGTGATCCGCGAGCGGATGGAAAACACGTGTGAGACGCTGGAGACCGACGTGCACGGAAACGTCCTCGGGGGAATCAACACCGAGGCCGAGCTGCGCGTGATGCTGGCCGGCCACGTGGACGAGATCGGGCTGATGATCACGCACGTCGACGACCAGGGGTATCTCTACTTTCAGTCGATCGGCGGGTTCGACACGAACGTCCTTCCGGGCCAGCGGGTCCTCGTTCACACGGAGAGCGGCGCGGTGCAGGGCGTCATCGGCCGCAAGCCCATTCACCTCCTGACCGACGAGGAACGCAAACAGGCTCCGAAGATGGAGGACCTGTTCATCGACATCGGGGCCGACGACGCCAAGGAGGCCAAGCGGCACGTGCGCGTCAGCGACCCGGTGACGATCGATGCGGAGGTGAAGTGCCTGTTGAACGACCTCATGGCCTCGCGCGGCTTCGACGACCGCGCGGGCGCGTTCGTGGTGACCGAGACGCTGCTGGAGGCGGCCAGGCGCAAGCCGAAAGTGGCCCTCTGGAGCGTGGCGACGGTGCAGGAGGAGGTCGGGCTTCGCGGCGCCCGGACGAGCGCCTTCGGCGTCGATCCGCACGTGGGCATCGCCGTGGACGTGGGCTTCACGTCCGACTATCCCGGCGTGGAGAAGAAGAAGGTCGGCGACGGGAAGATCGGCAAGGGGCCCATGATCGCCCGCGGGCCGAACATCAACCCGCGCGTGTTCGAGGGGCTGGCCAAGGTGGCCAAGGCGAAAAAGATTCCCCACCAGTTCGAGGCCGAGCCGCGCGCGACGGGCACCGACGCCAACGCGATCCAGGTTACCCGGGCGGG
>CAZGEE010000066.1:0-7790 GCA_964525035.1 uncultured Anaerolineales bacterium | reverse complement strand
ATGGGCAAGGCCACGGGCTCACCCGCGTAGGTTCCCCGGGCCGCGATCCGGCCGAGGGGGTCCCGGGCGTTATGAATCTCGTAGGCGTCCCCGGGCGAGAGCACGTGGTCGAGCTTCACCCCCGTCTCCGGCCGGCCCTCCCAGTTGTAGACGATGACGTGCGCCCGGCCGTCGGCGTGCCGGCTCGGCCGGACGATGGTCTCGGTGCCGGTGGGCAGGCCGGTGATGAAACGGCTGCGCGCGTCCAGGCCCGTTTCCCGCCGCCAGCCGCGGTAGTTCAGCCCGCCGCCGCTGGTCGGCGTGTAGAGGGCGAACGGCGACCAGTCGCTCGCGGGGCGGAAGTAGCGATTCCGGTCCCACTCGTAGTCGGCCAGCGCCGGGCCCTTGGGCAGGTGAAGCTCGGCCAGCGTGGCTCCGGCCACGAAGACGTTTTCGGTCATTTGCACGTTGCGCCATTTCGTCACGCGCGTGAGCCCGACGAAACGGTTGCCGGTGGCGCGGAGGTTCCTGTTGATCGCTGCAGTTGTGCCTGGTAGAAGTGATTGTCCGCCAGCTCGATGTTCCGCGCCGCCCGGTGGTGGGAGCCGAGGAACAGGTTCGCGGCGGGCTCGCTCCCGCCCGGCGGGCTGCCGCTGCCGAAACAGACGTTGCCGCGCAGAAGGTACGAGTGGAGGGCCCCGGCCGCGGAGGCGATCTCGATCCCGTAGCCGAACTGGTTGAAGACGAGGTTTTCCTCGATCCGGTCCGTGCCGCGCTCGTTGTGGGTCTGAATCCCGCTGCCGTGCCCCCGGAGCGGGCCGAGCCAACCGTTGTTGTAGACGAGGCACCCGTAGACGGTGGCGTGCTCGGCGTCGATCCGGACGCGGATGCCGTGGCCGCAATCGTGGACCCGGCAGTGGATCACGCGGGTGTGCGACGTTCCGATGAGGATGCCGGTCGGCCTCGCGTACTGGAGAGGCAGCGGGCCGCGGTGGTCGGCCTCGCGGTCCGGGTCCGAGCAGAGGACCTCGAGCCCGCGCCACACGGTCCACGGACCGAGGATCGACAGCCCGGCCCCGCGATGGCCGGCTCCGTCGATCACCGCCCTGGCTCCTTCGCGCGGACGAACCACGATCGGGGCGTCGGCGGTGCCGCGAATCTGCGAGGCGAAGCGGCCCCGGTAGGTGCCGTCGGCCAGGACCATCGTATCGCCCGGCGCGGCGGGGCTCTCCGGGCCGAGGACGGTGGCCAGGTCGAGCGGGTCCTCCGCCGTGGCCTCGCCCTCGGGCGTTCCGTCGGGAGAGACGTGGAGCTCCCGGGCGTCCAGAGGTGCCGCGGAGGAACCCGCAAGGATCGCGACCGTGAAGAAAGCAACGAGTATCGGCGCGGCGGGACGCGGCATGGCGGAAAGACCTCCCCGGTCTCGGCCGACCTGCGGCTACGGCGGTTTCCGGATGCGCGGCGGGCGGAGCGACGGGGCGGCCGGCCCCGGCTACGCCAGGAGTTCGTCCATCATGGCCAGGTAGTTGTCCACCTTGCAGTAGTTGGTCACCGAGTTGCTGGAGCTGAGGATGATCCCGCCTTCAGGGTCGGCCTGCTGGAAGGCCTTGACGCGGCGGACCGCCTCGCGCACGGTCTCGGGCTTCCCCCGGCTCAACAGGTCCACGTCGATGTCGCCCGCGAAGCTGAGCCGGTCGCCCCAGGTTTCCTTGAGCTCTTTCAGGTCGTAGAGCGGTGGCGGCAGGCTGTGCAGGCAGTCCACCCCGCACGCGATCAGCTCCTCGAGGATCGAGTGCAGTCGCCCGCACGAGTGCAGGATGAAGGGAATGCCGCGAGCCCGGCACATGCGGCCCAGTTCCGCGTAGACCGGAAACACGAACTCGCGATTGTCCTCGGGGCACATGAACGGCCCGGAGTTGAAACCCAGGTCGTCCGAGAGCCAGTAGGCGCCCACGTGCGGCCTGTCCATGGCCGCGCGCGAGACCTCGATGGCGTACTCCCCCCACCGCCGGAACAGTTCCTTGACCAGCGCGCGGTCGTCCATGAGCTTGTAGCAGAACGTCTCGATGCCCATGCTCCAGGAGGTGTTCTCAAAGTAGCCCCCGAGCCAGGCGATGATCTGCATCCCCTTCGGAAGCCGCTCGGCGTAGAGGTCGAACAACGAGAAGTCCGCCGTCTCGACCGTGGGGAACGGGAACGCCTCCAACTGTTCCCACGTCTGGATCGGCCCGAAGTGCTCGTCCTGGAACTGCCGCTGCCGGGCCAGCGAGTCGGGATTCTCCTCGTCGATCTCGGCCCGCTCGAACACGTCGGCCGGCATGATCGGGTGGGCGTTCAGGTAGTCGTACCCCATCATCTGCTGGAAGGTGACGTAGTCGGCCGGCTCGTAATCGTCCGGGTCCTTGCCCAGCACGGCGCACATGATCTCCACGTCGCAGAACAGTTCGACGGCGGGCATCCGGTCGGGCGGGCCTTCGCGCGTCAGGCTCTTCCTCAGCCGGGTGAAATCGGGCTCAGCGTGGTTCATCGGAACGCGCAATGGGTGACTCCCTGTGTGCTCTTCTGCTTCTGTAGCGCCTATGGCCTCGGGAAGGAAGCGGGTGCTATCCGATCGATCATGAGTAGGCCTCGTCCATCATGGCCAGGTAATTCTCGATCCTGCAATAGTAGGCGATGGTGTTGCTGCTGGAAAGGATGATTCCTCCGCCCGGATAGACCTCTTCCTTGACGGTCCGGACCGCCCGGCGCACGTCCTCCGGGCTGCCCCGGCTCAGCAGGTCGACGTCCACGTTGCCCAGCAGGCAGAGCCGGTGGCCCCAGTCGGCCTTCAATTGTTTCAGGTCGTACAGGTTCGGCGGCAGACTGTGCAGGGCGTGGACGCCGCAGTCGACCAGTTCGCCGAGGATCGAGTGCAGGTTGCCGCAGGAATGGAGAATCACCGGCAGGTCCCGCTCGCCCGCCAGGCGAACGATTTCGCGGTAGGTCGGAAAGACCAGCTTCCGAAGATCCTCGGGCGCGATGAACGGCCCGGAGTTGAACCCGAGGTCGTCGCTGATCCAGACGGCGCCGACGTCTTCCTGGCGGACCATCCCCGCCACCTCGGCGAGGATCAGTTCGCTGACCCGGCCAAAGACCCGATCCACCAGCGGACGGTCCAGGCCGATCGCCAGGCAGAACCGCTCGATGCCCATGAGCCACGTGCCGTACTCGAACGGACCGTGGCACCGCGCGATCATCTTCATTCCCTCGGGCAGGTGCGGGCGCACTGCTTGGAACTGCTCGAAGCCGATGGCGTCGGCATCGGGCCAGGGATAGGCGTCGTATTCCTCGGCCGTGGTGATGGGGCCGTCCTGCTCGTCCATGAAGGCCCGCTCGGTGTCGCCCGCGTCGCCGGTGCCGAGCACCGCGTGGCGGTTGAACTCGAGCCGCATGTCGCTGTAGACGTTGATGTAATCGTAGCCCATCCGTTGCTGGAACGGCAGGAGGCTCAGGGCGTTTTTGCGGTCCACGGGCCGGCCCATGATGGCCGAGGAGATTTCGTCGTCGACGTGGAGCTCGGCCACGGGCATCCGGTCGGGCTCTCCCTCGCGCAACAGGCTGCGGCGAATCCGCTCGAAATTGGGGGCATCGGGGCTCATCACGCTTGCCTCGGTCGGCCGATTCAATACGATGCGATGCGCAGACGCACCAGCTTAACCGGCGGCGGCCCCGTGTCAAGCGGAAGCAGGGCCGCGGCCATTGGCCGCGCCCACGGGCCTGTGATACAATGAAAAACGGCTTGGGAAACACACCGTGCGGAGCAGGAAGTGAAACTGGAAAACGTGACGAGCGAACTCCTGGGCGAGGCCGTGGCCGTGTACCTGCGGATCGCTTATCCCGAGGGGGGCCTGTCCGAGGCCGTCCGCGAGCGGGCGGGCCTGCCCGCCGGCGCGCGGGGCGCCGAACTGCTGGGCGAAGCGCGCTTCGAGCGTGTGCCGTCCGAGGCGGCGGTGGAGGATGCGGACCGGTTCAACCTGCGATTGGGCAACGCACGGTATCCGCACATGAAACTGGGCATCGACCGCGTCTCGAAGACCGACGAGTACGTGCTGGTGGTGGATTGTCACGACAAGCACTTCGCGGCCTTGGTCCGGGACGGAGAGCAGAGCCGGTACTGCGAGTTGCTCGACTTCAATCGCCGGGTCCAGCACGAGGTCGAACAGGCGTGGACCGAGGCCGGGTTGCCCACGTTCGAAAGGTACCTGCGAGGTCGGCTGGCAAGCTACCAGGGGAGCCGGCGCGACCGCAGCGGTGACGAGTCATGAAACACCGGATTCGCCTGGCTCACAAGCTCATTCTGCTGGTGGTTCTCACGGTGGCCGTGTCCGTAATCGTTCCCGGCATGTTGGTCATCCGGATCGGCACGCGAGCGTTGCACCGCGCGGTGGCCAAACTGACCGAGAGCGAGGCCCGCAGCGGGGCCTTGCTGGTCGAGCGGCTCGTAAAGGAGGACGCCCGCCAGGTGGTCGATCTGGGGTATCAACTCGACGAAGTGGCCGATCAGCCCGCCGCCCGCGAGGCGGTCGTGCGACGCTGGCTGGAGCGCAACGAGCGGGCGGTCGTGGTGGGAACGTTCGGCGGCAACAAGAACGATTCCTGGAGCGTCCGGCGGGGCTTTCCCACCCGCAGCGAGCCCGTCGACCTGGCCCATGAGCCGGAGAATCTCCCGGCCTACGGGGATATTAGCGTGGGCATCGAGCACCGGCCGGACGCGGAAGACCTCCTGGTCGTGGCGGCGCGGCCGAGCGAGGACCAGCCGATTCCGTTGGTGACGAAATGGCGGCTCGGCGAGTTCAGCGAGCGCCTCCGGGAAGTGGCTACGGGGCGGATCGGCACCATTGCGGTGGTGGACCACCGGGGGCTTCTGATTGCCCATCCGCGATATCGGGGAACTTCGGCGACGGGCGGGTCGCTCCCTGCCGTCCGACCCGGGACCGACTTGTCGCACCTTGGCATCGTTCGAGACGTGCTGGAGAAGCGGCCTGCGAGCCGGATGCGCTACCAGAACGAGCTGGGCGAAGAGGTGGTGGCCCGGGGCGTGATGATCCCCGGCCTGCGGTGGGGCGTCATCGCGCAGCAACCGGCGGACACGGCCATGGCCCCGGTCGAGGAGATGAAAGCGCAGGTCCTGCTCTCGGGCTTGACCACCGGCCTGGTGGCGGTGTTGCTCGGGCTGGCCATCGTGGGCACGATCACCAAGCCCTTGGAGGAACTGGCCGAGGCCGCCAACCGCGTCGGGGCGGGGGACCTGACGCATCCGGTGGGCGTGGCCACGCAGGACGAGATCGGGCAGCTCGCGCTGGCGTTCAACGAGATGCAGATCCGGCTCCGCGACATGTACAACAAGCTGGAACGGATGGTCTCCGGGCGGACCCACGAACTCCAGGAGACCACCGATTTCCTCAACAGCGTACTCGACTCCAGCACCGAGTACAGCATCATCGCCACCGACCTGCACGGGACGATCCTGTCCTACAACGAAGGGGCCCGGCGGATGTACGGCTACGAGCCGGAGGAAATCATCGGCGCCCCCGTCACGATCCTGATCCCCGACGACCCGGAGCAGCGCGGAAAAACCCGGCAAATCCTCGACCAGGTCCGGGCCCAGGGAACCTACGCCGGGGAAACGGTGCGGGTCCGCAAGGGAGGCGAAAGCTTCCCCGCCCGATTCGTGATGACCGTGCGGTACGACGAGGCGGGTGCCCCGGCCGGCTACACCACCATCAGCCAGGACGTCACCGAGCGAAAGAAGCTTGAAGCGCAGCTCCGGGAATACACCGAGAATCTCGAGTCGCTTGTCGCGTCGAAAACCAAGGAACTCCGCGACACCAATCTGGAGCTCGAGCGGGCCAACAAGCTCAAGGCCGAGTTCCTCGCCAACATGAGCCACGAGCTCCGCACCCCGTTGAACGCGATCATCGGCTTCGGCGATGCGCTCGGCGACGAACTGGCCGGCCCGCTGAACGAGGATCAGAAGCAGTTCGTCGAGGACATCCGCAGCTCGGGCCGGCAGTTGCTCAACCTGATCAACGATATCCTCGACCTCTCGAAGGTCGACGCCGGACGGATGGAGCTCCAGGTCGGCGACGTGTCGGTGACCGACGTCTTCGAGGAAGTCCAGACCATCGTCCAGGGCATGGCGGTGCGCAAGGGCCTGGCCCTGTCGTTCCACGAGGACCCCGAGGGCATCATGCTCCGGGCCGACCGCGTCAAGCTGCTCCAGATTCTCTACAACCTGCTGAGCAACGCGGTGAAATTCACGCCCGACGGCGGAAGCATCCGCGCCGAGGCCGAGCGGCGCGACGAGGACGTCCGATTCCGCGTGCGCGACACCGGCCTGGGCATCGCCCCCGAGTCGCTCGAGGTCATCTTCGAAGAGTTTCACCAGGTCGACAATCGCCTGAGCCGGGAACACGGCGGCACGGGGCTTGGCCTTGCCCTGACGAGGAAGATGGTCGAGCTTCACGGCGGCACCATCACGGTCCACAGCACTCCCGGCGAAGGGAGCGAGTTCACGTTCACCATCCCGAACGAGTTGCCGGTCGATGCGGACGGCGGCGCGCTGTTCACCTCGCCCACCGGGTGAGGTGCCGCGCTGCGGCAGGAGGTGTGTCATGAGCGAGCCCAGGCAAACCGGGAAAGTCCTGGTGGTGGATGATAACCAGGCCAACGTCCGCCTGCTCGACGTGCACCTGCGAAGCGCCGGCTACACCACCGAGAAGGCCTACGACGGCGAGGAAGCCCTCGAGAAAATCCACACCACCGATCCCGACCTCGTTCTTCTGGATGTCATGATGCCGAAGCTCGACGGCTACGAGGTCTGCCGACGCATCCGCGCCGATCAGATCACCAGCGTGATCCCCGTCATCATGATTACGGCCCTGACGGGCGTGGAGGACCGGATCCGCGGTTTGGAAAGCGGGGCCGACGACTTCATCAGCAAGCCTTTCGACAAGGGCGAGCTGCTCGCCCGCGTGAAGAACCTGCTTCGGATTAAGTACTACCGCTCGATGGTCGCCGAGCGGCGAAAGTTCGAGGCCGTCATCGAGGACCTCAGCTACGGCGTCATTATCACCGACGAAGACTACCGCGCCGCGGTCATCAATAAGCAGGCCCAGGTTCTGCTCGGCCTGCCGGACCAGGAGAGTTGTCTCGGCCGCGATATGTTCGACCTGTTTGCCGGCTTCGACGTCACGCCCGAGCCGGAGGCACTGCGCCGCGGCGACGACCGGGCCTGCACCATCGAGTTGCAGCAGCAGAACGTCAGTCCGCCGGTGTACCTGCACGGCCGCCTGACGCGGATCGTCGACCCCGCGGGGAACGTCACCCAGATGGCGTTCGTTTTCAGCGATGTCAGCGACGAGCGCCGCAAGGAACGCCTCCAGCGCGACTTCCTCTCGCTGGTCAGCCACAAGCTGAAAACCCCTCTCACGATCGTCAGCGGATACCTGAGCCTTATTGCCGAGGGTAAGTATGGCGAGCTCGGAGGCGACCTGGCCAAGGCCTTCTCGCTCGTCAGCTCCCGCGTCGAGGACCTGAAGCTCCTGATCGAGAAGCTCCTCGAGTACGCCGGCCTGAGCGCCGAGGAACTCGAGCACCAGGCCGCCGCCGTGAACGTCGGCGAGGTGGTTGAGCGGGCCGTCGCGCGGATCCGCGGCCGCCACGGGGAGGACAACGTGCGGATCGAACGCGACCTCCCGGACGACCTCCCGGACGAGCCCGTGATCCAGGAGGTGAACTTCTCGGATCTTCCCGTGATTCGCGTGGTGCTC
>CAZGEE010000065.1:0-7825 GCA_964525035.1 uncultured Anaerolineales bacterium | reverse complement strand
CCAGGGTGGGCTTCTCGGTGCCGATGGCGGGGTCGAGGGCAGCGGTGAGGCCGTGGTCGATACTGAGGGCAACACCGACACCGATCATGGCTGCGGCCCTGGGACGGGACGTTGCGGAGGTCCGCATGCCGGCTGTGTCGACCTGAGCCCGGCCGCCGGCGTGCGAGGCCGACAAGGTGTCTTGGCCGGGTCCGCTGATTGGGGTAGAATCAGGCTCGTCTTCGAGAGCGCGCCTTTGCCGGCCGGTTCCCGGCGGGACTCGGGTCACGAAGCGGAGGAAACGATGACGGACGAGCAGAACCGGCAGGAAGGGAAAAGCAAGCAGGAGCAGGAGCGGAAGCTGCACGTCGACGCCGGCTGGAAGGAGCAGGTCCGGGCCGACAAGGAAAAGCTCGCGGGGGAGCTGCGGCAGCGCGAGGCGGCCGAGGAGTCCAACCGCCGCAAGCGCGAGGCCGGGGTGATCGGAGGGGAGTCCGAGGAGCGTCCCCAAGGCCCGGGCCGTGTGCCGGAGGCCTCGTTCGAAGCGCTGATCCAGACCTTTGCCACGCAGGCCCTTCTATTCCTGTCGTCGGAAAAGGATCCGCGGACGGGCGAGAGCCTTCAGGACTTCGACCTGGCGAAGCACGCGATCGATCTTCTCGGTATCATCGAGGAAAAGACCCGGGGCAACCTGACCGAGAACGAAAAGGGTCTTTTGGATCGGACTCTGTATCAGTTGCGCATGGCCTACGTTCAGACCGTGGACCGGGGTGGAGCGTCGCAATGAATACATCCAGGCGGAGGGTGCTGGGGTGTGTCGTCCTCGTCGGCTTGCTGGCCGCCGGCTCGGCGGGCTGCGCGACCAACCCCGTCACCGGCGAGCGGAAATTCATGTTGCTGGAGCCCGAGCAGGACGCCGAGATCGGGCGCGCGGCCGGTCCGGAGCTGGCCAAGGAGTTCGGCGGGCCCTACGCCGATCCGGTCGTGCAGAAGTACGTGGAGGCCGTGGGGGCCCGCGTGGCCGTGCAGGCCAAAGAGGTCGGCTACCCTTACGAGTACTCGTTCACGGTGCTCGACAGCGACGTGGTCAACGCGTTTGCATTGCCGGGCGGTCCCATTTACGTGACGCGCGGCCTGCTCTTTGCCATGGAGGACGAGTCGCAACTGGCCGCCGTGCTCTCGCACGAGGCAACGCACGTAGCGGCCCGGCACAGCGCCCATCAGCTCTCGCGCGAGCTCGGGGCCGGCTTCATCCTGTCGGTCCTGGGGGCCATCGCCGGCAAAGGGGACTCGGGCGGCGGAACCTCGTACGGCTACGCCAAGGATGTCGCCAAGTTGGTCGGGGCACTGGCCCGACTCCGGTACAGCCGACAGCAGGAGACCGAGGCCGATCTCTACGGCTTGGATTTCCTGCGACGCGCAGGGTACCAGCCCATGGGCATGGTCGACCTGATGGAGGTTTTCCAGCAGCGCGAACAGGAAACCGGCGGAGGCGGCCTCGAGTTCTTCCGGACTCACCCGAGTCCGAAGAACCGTATCGCGGACATCCGCTCGAAAATCCGGGCCGCCTATCCGGGAGCGATGGACGACGACCGGCTCCGTGTCGGTCGCGAGGCCTATCGAGAGAACGTCCTGTCGCGGCGCGAGTTGACGGACCGCTTTTCCGATGGCCGGCCGTAGATCCGGCCGCGTATTGACAAGCCGGTCGAAGGGAGGTGCCGCATGGACAGCACACGGGTCGGGCTGCTTTGTTTGCTGGTGGCGGCTTCGGTTTCGGCCGGAGGTTGCGGCCTCCAGGACCAGGTCCTGGGAGCCAAGTCGGGTCTCCTTCTCCAGGGCTTCGACACGTTGGCCCATCCCGGCAAGGAGGTCACGCTGACCGCCCGCCTCCAGGGCGGGGACTACCTGCGCGGCCTGGAAGGGTACCTCGTCGGCTTCTACCGGCTGGATCACAAGCTGGGGGACTGCCGGACCGACCGCGACGGCTTTGCCGAAATTCCCTTCGTGCCGGAGGAGCCCGGCAACCACGTGGTCCTGGCCAGGTTGGAAGACCCTGACGTGCGCAAGTACTCCCTGTCGGCAGTAGAGATCGTGATGGCGGCAAGGCCCCCGGAGGCGAAGGCCGCGGTGGTCGACATGGACCGCACGGTGGTCGGCAGCGGGTTCGGCGAGGTGCTCTCGGGCGGCGCCGAACCCATGCCCGACAGCCGCCGCGTCCTCCGGAGGCTCGCCGAAGCGCACAGCATCATCTACCTGACGCATCGGCCCGACATCTTCACGACGCAGTCGAAGCGCTGGCTCCGCAAATGGAACTTCCCACTGGGGCCGTTGCTGACGAGCAGCCTCTCGGAGTTCTTCGGCGGCAGCGGGGCATTCAAGAGCGCGGCCATCGGGGAACTCAAGAAGCGGTTCCCCCATATCGAGGTGGGCATCGGGGATAAGATCAGCGATGCCCAGGCCTACCTCGACCACGGCCTGGAGACGATTCTCATCCTGCACCCCGACCGGATGGAAACGCCCGAGGCGGTTCGCCGTTGGATTCGTGGCCTCAAGCAGCTCCCCGACGAGGCCGGCGTGGTGACCTCGTGGCAGGAAGTCGAGGACATCCTGTTCCGCGACGCACGGCATCCCGTGTCCCGGGTCATCGTGCAGTTGAAAGAGTTGGCGAAAGAGCGGGCCCGGGAGGCGCTGGAACCGGCCGGCGAGGCCCCGGCCTCGGAGCAGGAGGGCACACCGTGAACAGCCCATGGCCTCGAAGCGCGGTGCCGTGTGTCCTTCTCCTGTTGCTCCTAGCCGGGGGCGGCTGCATGAGAAGCGAGCCCCTGGCCCCCGGTGCGATGGATTCCCTGTATCGCCCTTCGGGCGACCGTTGGGCAGGAGCGGAGAAACCGCGGATCGAGGTGGCCGGCCGGCCGCTGCCCACCCGTTTCGTGATGAGGCGCGAGGACAGCCTTTTTCGCAGTGCGGTGAACCTGGGCGAAGCAAGGGGTCGCCTCTTCGCCGGGTCCGGCGACTTCGAGGTGCTCTTGGCGGACGACCTCGGGGAGATGCTGGTCCGGGTGCTGCGCGACCTTGCGGAACGGACCGAGGGGTGGGCGGAACGGTCCTCAGAGTATCCGTTGGACCGCGGCCGGGAGCAATGGGCCTCGGACACCGCGGCGATCCTGTCGCTGCTTTATCGGCTGGATCGGGGCCCCGCCGCGGCCGATCCGCGGGAAGCCCTGCTGGAGGACCGCTCGGCGGCCGCGTCGGTGGCCCCGATCATTCAATCCCTGACCGGCTACCTGATGAGGCGGATGGAGGTCGCCGGCGGGGAGGCCGAACTCCTGGGTAGATTGGGCAGCAGCCGGAGTCTGCCGGTCGCCTTTATTCTTCGCGGGGCCTTTCGCCTGGCGGGGTTGCGCGAACCGGCCGGGGCGTCGAGGGAAGTCCTCGAGGTTTTTGACGAGGGCCCGCCCACCGCGGTCGGCGTCGAGAACGTGCTTCGTCGCCGCTTGCTGGCATGGCGAGACGAGGCCGAGAAGAGCCCCGGGCCTTCCCTGAACCGCAAGGTCACGAAGTACCTCCGCGCGGTGCCGATGATTCTGGACGCCGCGGCCCGGCTCGCCGAGCAATGGCACAAGTTCTACCTCGTGAGCGCGGCCCTGGGCGAAGACGCGAGCGGGAATCACGTGGTCAGCATGGTCGTGGACGTCCGACCCGGCGAGGCGGTGCGCATGGACGCCGTTCACCCCATGGCGCCGGTGCTTACTGTGGAGGGCCGGGCCCGTGTCAACTTCTGGAGCACCGAGGGGGCCATGGGGGAAGCGGAGGAGACCTGCGTCCGGTTCCTGGACGAGCGGGGCGGCCGGGTGGCCATCCGCTTCGAGAGTTGGGTCTACGGCCTGGCGAGCCTGTTTACCTTTCCGATAGAGGATTGGGCGCTGGAAGAAATCACGGTGCAACAAACGCGCCCGGAGCGGCACCGGTATGAGACATTCGTGCGGGTCCTGATGCGAAGTCGCCGATATGCCGAGGGCGAGGACCGCCGGCGGGCCCTCCGGGTGCACACGGTGCGCACGCTGGAGGTCACCACGGAAGGGGAACAGGTGGAGCGGGTCGTCTGCAAGGACACGCGGTTTGAGTACGCCCGGCCGAAGCGCCGTTGGTATTATGAGCGGGAGAGCCGGGAAGCGTTGCCGAAACCCTGAGAAAGGAAACCATAGTGCGAAGATTTGTTCTGGCGATCAGTCTCACGGCGGCGGTCTTCTGTGTGCTCGGGTGCGGGGGCCGACAGGTCGGCGGCCCGGTTACCCCTGCGGGACTTCGGCACGTGGCCGCCGCGCGCGTTACGGAGACCGAGGAGCATGACCCGGCCGGCGAGGAAGGGACGCAGCGCCGATTCCGACGGGAACCGGCGCGAGGTGTTGGCCTGTTCGAGCCGGCGGCAGACGCTGAGGCAAAGCACAAGGCGACACTGCTCTTTGCCCCGGCGGCCGAGCAACAGGGAACCGCGGATCGCGCGCCGGCGCCCGCGGCCACCGAAGGCGATCGCTGGTGGCAGCGCCCGCTGGCCGGCCGAAGCCCGGGCGAAGTGGTGCGCGACGATATCGCCCTGCTGCCTCGCGAACTGTGGAAGAGCACGAAGGACTCGGCCAATGTGCGGAACCTCCTGATCCTGAGCGCCGCAGGCGGCCTCTCGGCCGTGAGCCGTGGAAGCTGGGACCACCGCGTGGACCGCTCCATGAGCCGGCAGGACGATTCGCTGTTCGACAAAGAGGGCGACTTCGGCTCCGTGGCGGGTAATCCGTTGTTGCACTTCGGCTTCGCCCTGGCGACCTACGGCTACAGTGTCCAGGCCGGGGACGACGAACTGTACGGGTTTTCCAAGACCCTCTTCCAGGCCCTGGCGCTGAATGGCATGGCGACCGTGGGACTTAAGCTGGCCGCGAATGATTACAGCCCCAACGGCGAGTGGCCCGCCTGGCCCAGCGGCCACACCAGTTCCACGGCAACCGTTGCGGCCGTGGCGTGGGAACACTACGGGTGGAAGGTCGGCGCGCCCTTGTATGCCCTGACGGGCTGGGTGGGGACCTCGCGGATCGACGATCGGGAACACTGGTTGAGCGACGTCATTTTCGGGGCGGCCCTGGGATCGGTCATCGGCCACAGCGTGGCGCGGGGACGCGAGCTGGAGGTGGGCGGCTTCACCGTCCTCCCCTACGCGCACCCCGAGGGCGGGGCCGGCGTCGCCTTCGCCCGCCAGTTCTGAACCTCCGGCCGTCTCTGCACCGCCGGCCGCGACCGTTCCGCCCTCCCGGCCTTCGCCGGTTCGGTTGCAACTTGCGCTCCCTCTCCTGCGGAGCCAAAACGGGTCCGGCCGTCAGCCACATGCCGATTCGCTGCTTGGCCGCCACTGCCTTGAGCCATTCACCGCTTGCGCCTCGATCACGGCTCCGCGGTTCGCTGAAACGGAACGCAGTTTGTTTTGCATCTGGCCGGGCAGCCAAACCGCAAGGGCCGGGAAACCGCGGCTTTTTTCTCGTTTCACCCAAGAGCCGCCTGCGATAGGATGCGGGGATCGGCGTTGGGCATGCGGGCGGTCAACGAACCGGACAGGATCGCAAGGGGCCATGACAGCAGGCTGAATGGAGGCGCGTTATGGGAACCGGCAAGGCGGGAGCTCTCGTGGTGTTAATCCTTTGCTGGAGCGCGGGGTGTGAGCAACCCGAAGGGCAGCCGGCCCAGCCGCCGACTCCTCGATCGGAGGCGGAGATGGAGCGGTACGTTAAGGGCAAAGGAGCCGTCGGCGACTACCTGTACGAGATTTTCGCCGATTACCGGCCCGCTGGCGAGGCGGTATACGCCTGGTCGAAGGTGATCTGGGACATCATCCCCATCGCTTGGTTGGTGAATGCGGACATGGCGCCGAGGGATCTGATTCCCAGCCCTGCGTTGACGGACAACGCAACATGGAGCGTTGACCGCAGTCGGCACTTGGTGCGAGAGGCCTATACGGCCCGTCGTGACATGGTCTTTGCCGACTTCTTTCGCAAGCTCGGGTAGCGCCGGACCGTCGGAGGTGCGCAGGCCGCCCAGAAGCGACGCCGGTTCCAGGACGTGGGCGAAATCATTTGCGTTCATCGTGCGCGCACCTAACCTGTATGGCGTCGGATTGCTCATGCCCGGCGCACACTCCCCGGATCGCGGCTGGCCCAGATGTAATGCTGATCGGCGGCCACACGGACGGTAAAACCGTGGGCCGAGAGGAACCGTTCGAGGCCGGCGGCGTTCTCCTCGGGCTCCGTGCCGCGATGGACTTCCAGGGCGATGTTGTGGACCCGGGCCAGGGTGCCCCCCGGGCAGGAATAGAGCACGGCGTACTCCGAACCCTCGCAGTCGAGCTTCAGGAAGTGGACCTCGGGCACGTCGTACTTGGCCATCAGGTCCGCCAGCGGCAACGTCGGCACCTCGAACGACGGTCCCTGGCGTCCCTCGCCGCCAAAGACCGAGGCCCCGGTCGGGAACTCCTCGTCCCGCTCGGCGTGCAGGCGCAGGGTGCCGCGCTCGCCGCCCAGGGCGACGTTCAGAGCCAGCGACTCGCACGCACCGTTGGCGGCCAGGTTGTCGGTCAGGAAGGTGAAGTTGGCCGGCAGGGGTTCGACGGCGATGACCCGGCTGCGCCGGCAGCGACTGGCGGCGTAGAGCGAGAAGAAGCCGAGATTCGCCCCGACGTCGAGAATCGTCACTCCACGACGGTCTTCCAGCACACCGCGGCGGAACCCGCGGAAGTAGCTGTTGTTCATGATAACCGACTTGAACTCGCGGACCCGCGAGGCAGGCACCCGCACGCGGACGCCGTGGAGCAGGGCGAAGACCAGCGGGTCGCCGCCATGAAGGCCGGCCTTGAACCGCAGGTAGGTCAGCGGATTGCGGACGTTGCGGAACAGGTTCCAGTAGCGCCGAAGCTGTGACGGCCGGTCTCTCATTCTCTGTTGTCCTGATGCCGTGACCTGCCCCCACCCACGAGTCCACCCGTTCCGTTGGATCTGCGCCCCAGTGTTCTTGCCACCCTCTTTGGTCCAGCGGGTAAGCAACTTTTCAAGGGCTTCGAGCCTGGGCCACGGCGTGCCCGCAATCCCCCTGCCATCCAGGCGCTTTCCCGGTGCACTCGCTCCGGGCGCTCAGTAGCGGACCTCGATGGTTCCCGTGACCGGTTCCACCACGGCCGCTCCCGTGACCGGGTCCCGTTTCCACTTCAGGTCGCGCTCAAGCTCGCGCAGGTCGTCCACCCCGTACTTCTTCTTCAGGCGGTCCTCGGCGGTCGGGTCCTGGATGGTGTACTCCATGACCCGCCGCACGCGCAAGGACTTCTCCGCGACGGCGTCGTGGGGCACGTAGAGCGTGACCACCGCGTCGGTTAGCCCGGAGATGTGAAATGCTCTTCGCTCGGTCGGGAGGGTGCGCTTTTCCTTGTGAGAGACCAGCGTCGCCCGCTTCTGCCGCACGAACGCGAGGCACTCGTGGTGGAACGACCGGTCGAGGCAGTACGTGGCGGCGTCCTTGCCGACGCGGGCCTGGCGCTCGACCAGGATCGGCGCCCCGTCGGGGAAACTCAGTTCCACGGCGACCGTGGCGTCGGGCTTGTGGCCGTTGAATACGAAGGCGCCGCGGTTGCGTGCGGCGAAGACCTGCGCGGGCCGCGTGGACGGGTCGTGCCGTCGCTGGCGGACGGTGTAGCCGAAGTCCCGGAGCAGGTAGCGCATCCAGAGCCCGGTGTCGTGGGACCGGCGGGTGCCGAAGAAGACCGGTTCGAGGCTCGTGGGGCCGGCGTCGAATGGCAGGGAGCCCCGGATCCAGGCCACCC
>CAZGEE010000064.1:0-7839 GCA_964525035.1 uncultured Anaerolineales bacterium | reverse complement strand
CATGCGCGGGCAGGTATGGCCCTATCGCAACGGCGACATCGATCCCTATGCCAGGGGACAGATCGGCTGGCTGGATACCGACGGCGACGGCGTGCTGGACAAGGACGGGCGAGCGTTTCGCTTCAAGCTGCTTGTTCCCTCGGGTAGCCAGACGGGGCTGGACATCTGCAACGTCGTAAAGGAAGAGATGCTCAAGGTGGGCATCCAGGCCGAGATCAGCCAGCGCGAGTGGACGACGTTCGTGGTGAAGCTCGACGAGCGCGACTACGACGCCGTGACACTCGGCTGGAGCGGGGGCATCGAGGGCGACCCGGTCCAGATTTGGCATTCCTCGAGCATCCCGCAACCGGAGAAGGATTTGGCCGGGTCAAACCACGTAGGGTTCAATAACCCGGAAGCGGATCGGCTCATGGAAGCGGCCCGGAAGGAATTCGACATGGCCGAGCGGAACAGGCTGTACCACGAGTTCCACCGGATTCTGCACCGCGAGCAGCCCTACACGTTCCTTTTCCATCGCTATTCCACCAGCGCGGTCGCCCGCCGCTTCGAAGGCGTTGAGATTTATCCCGTGGGCCTTCGGCCCATCGAGTGGTGGACGCCGGAGGGGAAGCGGCTCTATACCGATTAGCGGAAACCCTCGCACCCTATGCTTAACTACATCGTCAAACGCCTCCTGCTGATGATCCCCACGTTGCTGGGAATCTCGGTGATCGTTTTCGTGGTGGTTCGTTTTGCCCCGGGTGACCCTACGACGCTCCAGTTCCATGGAGCGGGCGGGGGCATGGGGGTCGACCCGGGCATGCGGGCAATGCACAGCTACTTCTGGGGCGGGGAGGATGTCGCGGTTCCCGTTCAGTACTGGCGCTGGATCACCAAGGTTGTGCAATTCGACCTCGGCAAGAGCATCACCGAGAAACGCCCCGTGGCGGAGATGGTCGGGGAACGCCTCGGATTGACGATCAAGCTGAACCTGATCTCGGCACTGCTGGCGTACCTGATTTCCATCCCGCTGGGGTTGGTCGCCGCGAAGAACCGGTTCGCGGGTCCGGTGAGGCGGTTCGTCTTCGACACGGCCAACGGCGTGGTGCTGATCGTGCTCTACAGCCTGCCCGTCATTTTCGTCGGCACGGGGCTGATCCTCGTGTTCAGCAGCGGGGGGATACTGGAAGGATGGCTGGAGTCGCAAGGCTGGAGTTGCGACTGGCTCATCATGCCCGTCGGCGGCGTGGTTTCGCCGCAGAGCGATCAACTCGGTTTCTGGGCATACGTGGGCGACGTGGCTCGCCACTTTATCCTTCCCGTGGCGACGCTGACCCTGGGCGGCCTGGCGTTCATGTCGAAGCTGGCGCGCAACAGCCTGCTGGAGAACCTCCGGCAGGACTACGTGCAGACCGCGCGCGCCAAGGGCCTCAGGGAACGTACCGTGGTCTACGTGCACGCCCTGCGGAACAGTTTGCTTCCGATGATTACCGTGGTGGTGATGGTGCTTCCGCTGATGATCAGCGGGTCGATTATCGTCGAGCACATTTTCAGTCTGCCCGGTATGGGCCAACTGTTCTTTCAGGCGGCGACCCGGCGCGACTATACGACCGTCCAGGCCATCAGCCTGATCGGGGCCGTCCTCACGCTGGTGGCGATCCTGATCGGCGACATCTTGTACGCCTTCGCGGACCCGAGAGTGCGGTATGAGTGAGCCGCGAACAAGTTCGCAGCCGGGCGGGGCTCCGACTCCGCCGGCCGACCCGGCCCGCGAGGCGACGCGCGGGCGCAGCTACTGGGCCATCGTCTGGGGCCAGTTCAAGAAGAACCTCCCGGCCCGGGTCGGCGTGGTCATGGTCGCGCTGATGTTCGCACTGGCCGTGTTCGCACCGTTCCTGGCGAATAACTATCCGTACTACTGGCGGACGCCGAAGGAGGGGTTGACCTTTCCGCTGGTGCGGAGCCTGAGCGATCTCGACCTGGTGTTGCTGATGGCATCCGCGCTGCTGGCCCTGGTGCCGGTGACCCGGCGGGTGCTCGACGCGTCCGGGTGGCGGTTCTGGTGGCTGCACCCGGTGCGCCGCGCCGTTGCGGTGAATCTCCTGGTGCTGGCCGTCGGCGGAGGGCTCCTGGCCGGGCTGAGGTCCGCGCCCGCCCGCATCTTCATGGAGAAGACGGTGATCGTGGACGGCCAACCGGAGCGCGTTCGCGTCGAGAGGAACTTCAAGAAGGAGGCCCGGGAGACTCCCGGCGCCGAGCACCTGTTCCCGCCGATCCCGTATTCCCCATCGGATATCGACGTGGCGAGCAAGAATCTCGATCCCTCGGGCCGGCACGTCCTGGGTACCGACCGGGTCGGGCGAAGCGTCGCCGCCCGCGTGGTGTACGGGGCGCGGACCAGTCTCGCGGTCGGGTTCATCGCCGTGGGCATCAGCGTGGTGATCGGCATTCTCTTCGGCGGGGTTTCGGCCTACCTGGGTGGCAGCGTCGACCTGCTGATGCAGCGCGTGGTGGAGATGTTCATCTGCTTCCCTAAGCTTTTCCTGATTCTGTTCATCGTGGCGATGTACGGTTCGCGGCTCTGGCTCATCATGGTGGCGATCGGCCTGACGGGCTGGACGGGCGTGGCACGGTTCGTCCGGGCCGAGGTCCTGAAAGTGAAGACCCTGGACTATGTCACGGCCGCCCGGGCGCTGGGGTTCCGGCGGTTGCGGATCATCCTGCTTCACGCGGTGCCCAACAGCGTCGGGCCGGTGATCGTCAGCGCCACCTTCGGCATCGCCGGCGCGATCATGGCCGAGGCAGGGCTCAGCTTCCTGGGGCTCGGCGACCCGGACCATCCCAGTTGGGGCCTGCTCTTGAGCCAGGCGCAGTCGGTGGCCAACGAGCACCCGCAACTGCTGATCGTCCCCGGAACGACCATTTTCTTCGCCGTGCTCGGGTATAATCTGGTGGGTGAGGGTCTGCGGGACGCGATCGACCCGCGGCTGAAGATGTAGGAGAAACGCGTGAGCAGGGCCGAGGCAGTCCGCAACGTCGAGACCCCGGCCGCCGGGCAGAGCGGCCCGATCCTAAGTGTGCGCGGGCTGAGCACCTATTTCTTCACCGACGAGGGCACGGCCAAGGCAGTCGACGGCGTCAGCTTCGACGTGCCGCGCGGAAAGACCTTCGCCCTGGTGGGCGAGAGCGGGTGCGGCAAGAGCGTGACGGCCCTTTCGTGCCTCCGGCTGATCCAGCCGCCGGGCCGCATCGTCGCCGGCGAGGTGATCTACGGAGGGCGCGACCTGCTGACCGCGCCGGAGGAAAGTGTGCGCCGGCTCCGGGGCAAGGAGCTCTCGATGATCTTCCAGGAGCCGATGACCAGCCTGAACCCCGTCTTCACCATCGGGCGGCAGATCGGCGAGGTCCTCGAGGTCCACGAAGGGGCGGGGCCCGAGGAGGCGCTTGAGCGGACGGTCCAGATGCTCCGCTACGTGGGCATCCCGGCGCCCGAGCAGCGTGTGGAGGAGTATCCCCACCAGCTTTCCGGCGGGATGCGCCAGCGGGTGATGATCGCCATGGCCCTGGTCTGCAATCCCGCTATCCTCATCGCCGACGAGCCGACGACCGCGCTGGACGTGACCATCCAGGCCCAGATTCTGCGGCTGCTTCGGCGGTTGCAGGACGAGCTCGGCATGAGCGTGATCCTGATTACGCACGACCTGGGCGTGGTGGCCGAAAATGCCCACCAGGTGGCGGTGATGTACGCCGGGCGGATCGTCGAGTTCGCGGAGGTGACGGAACTGTTCACGCGACCCCTGCACCCGTACACCATCGGCCTGTTCGGCAGCCTGCCGAGCACGCATCGAAGGGGCGAGAGGCTGCGGACCATCCCCGGGGTGGTGCCGGACCCGAGGCATGTCCCCGCGGGCTGCCCGTTCCATCCTCGGTGCCCGATCGCCGAGGAGGTCTGCGCGAAGAAGGTCCCTGCATTCGAGGAGATTCGCACCGGGCATTGGGTGAGCTGCTGGAAGGCCAAACCGGAAGGGACCATGCCCTTCGAACTGGATGTGGTTCCGGTGAACGTTCCCGCCGGAAAGGAGACGCCGTGAGCGTGGAAGCCCGGACAGCCGAGCCGACGTCGACGGCCACGGCCGCGAACGGGTCGTTGCTGGAGGTGGAGGGCCTGAAGACCTACTTTCCGGTGCGACGCGGACTCTTTCGCCGCACGGTCGGTTACGTCAAGGCCGTGGACGGAGTGTCGTTCGCCATCGGAAAAGGGCAGACCCTCGGGCTGGTCGGGGAAAGCGGATGCGGAAAGACCACCACGGGTCGGACGATCCTTGCACTGATTCCGCCCACGGCGGGGAGGGTTCGGCTTGAGGGGCAAGACGTGTTCGCCCTCGGCGGGTCGGCGTTGCGCGAACTGCGCCGCGACATGCAGATCATCTTCCAGGACCCGTACGGCTCGCTGAACCCGCGGATGACCGTCGGCAGCATCGTAGGGGAGGCCCTGACCGTTCACGGAATCGCTCGCGGAGACGCGCGACGGGAGTTCGTCGCGGACCTGTTAAGCCGCGTGGGCCTCTCGCCCGATTATATCAACCGGTATCCGCACGAGTTCAGCGGGGGCCAGCGCCAGCGGATCGGCATCGCCCGGGCGCTGGCACTCAGGCCGAAGTTGATCGTCTGCGACGAGCCGGTCAGCGCGCTGGACGTCAGCATCCAGTCGCAGATTCTCAACCTGCTGGAGGAACTGCAGGAAGAGCTGGGGCTGTCGTACCTGTTTATCGCGCACGACCTCTCGGTGGTCTCGCACATCGCCGACGAGGTGGCGGTGATGTACCTCGGGCACATCGTGGAGCGGGCGCCCGGCGAGAAGCTTTACCGGGACCCGAAACACCCGTACACGTGGTGCCTGATGAGCGCGATCCCGGTGCCGGACCCGCGGCGGAATCCGGAGCTCGTGGCGATGCGGGAGGGCGAGCCCCCGAGCCCGCTCAATCCGCCGTCGGGATGCCCGTTTCACCCGCGGTGCCCGAAGGCTTTTGACCGGTGCCCGGTGGAGTTTCCGGTCTTGCGGCCGGTGGACGGCGAAGACGACCATTACGTGGCGTGTCACCTGTATCCTTGAGATGGAGCGAATACGGCAGGAAGGTGGGCCGTCCATGAAACGCGAGCCGGGGCGGATGACGATGCCGGCCGCGCCGATTCATGTCGCCATGGAACAGTGAGGTGCCTGATGAGTGGAATCCTGATGCGGTCCTCGGTGATCTGTCTGATGCTGGTTTCGTGCGCGTGGTCGCAAGGGACCGGGGAGGGGGACGATGGAGCTCCGACGCCGGAGCCGGCCGCGCCGGCCGCCGCGCCTGGGGTGCCCGAGTTGCTGGCCGCGATGCCGGGGGCGACCAACAGCTTCGTCAGCTTCTCCGACGTGGCCGAGGTGTCGGCCAAGGCTCTGATGTTCAGCCAACGGACCGGGATCAGCGTCCCCATCCGCGAACCGGCCCTGACGGAACTGCTGCGTCTCAGGGTCAGCGCCCGGGGCGGGCTGGCCGATCGAGGAGCCGCCGGTATCGCCTACCTGGACCCGGTGGAGTTTGAAGGTCGGAACACGGTGTATGTGCTCCCCGTCCAGGGGCGGGAGCCTTTCCTGGAGTATAACGCGGCGCGGGAGCTGGAAGCCGGCCTGTATCAGATCCCGTCGGCCGAGCAGCCGCGGTTCTTTGTCTTCGAGGGGGACTATGCTCTGTTCACCGACTCGGTGCGGACCACGCGCAGCGTGCGTGACGGCGCGGCGGGTATGGCCGGGCGCCTATCGGACGAGCAGGTCCGGGCCGCGGCCGGGGCGGACCTCTACATACACCTCGGGTTGGCGAAGACCCTGAAGAGCCGACAAGGCGCAGCGGAGGCGTTCCGCATGTCGGTGGCCAGGAAGATCATGGGGGACCCCACGCTCGAGGCCTACAGCGATCTCCTGTTCGGCTACGTCAACGGGATCCACGCGGTGGTCAGCCAGCTCGACAGCCTCGACCTGGGCGTGACGTTCGGAGCCGAAAACCTCGGCATCTCCGTGCGCGCCGACTTCGCGGAGAAGAAATCCATTTTTCGGTACCTGCACGGCCTGGGCGGTCAGGACGGAGGTCTGGACGGCCTTCCGCTCGACCGATCATTCATCGCGGCGGGGAGCGCCTCATTGAACCCGGAAATGCTCAGACTCATTGCCTTGCAGGCGGTGGACTTTCTCATGCAACAGTCGCCGCGGAGCAAGAAAGGCGTGAGGCCGCAAACCCGCGACGAGTTGCTCGGCGCGCTGGACGACATGCTGGCTCAGTGCACCGGGACGTTGCAGTTCATGAAGGCGCTGCCGCGGCCGGACAGCGGAGCGGCGGAGGCCGCCGTGACCGTCGTGAACCTGCGCGACATGAAGGCTTTTGTCGACGCGCGCGGTGCGCTGTTTAAGGTGATGGGAACGGTGGTCGGCGAAGTGGGGTCGCGCGCGTCGCTGTCGTATCTTCCGGGCAAGGAGTCCTACCGCGAGGTGAAGGTGGACCACCTGATTCCGAAAGTCCGTTTCGTCCGGAATGAACAGAGGAAGCTTTTCGAGAAGCGGGCCAAGGAAGTGTACGGGCCGGACGGTTTTCTTTATCGCATGGCGACGGTGGAGGATCGGCTGTTCGTAACCGTGGGGAGCGACCTGTCCCTGTTTCACGCAGCGATCGACAAGGCGCTGGACGACGGGTCCGCTGAACCTCCCGAGGCGTTGGAGGCCGTCGCGGCGGAATTGCCGGAAACCCGCCACGTGGAGTACTACGCCAGCCTGCCCGCCGTGGTAAGCCGGAGCATGCTGATGGCCGGCCCGGCCGGCGGGGCGGCTCGCGGGCCGATCCACTTCGACGAAGAAGATCGGCACTTACTCGAGGCGCAGGGGCTCGTGGGGCTGGCGGTCAGCCTGGCCGGGGGCGCCGTCCAGGTGGACACCCGCGTGGGCTACGACCAACTGGCCGCTGCGGTGAGCTTCGCTGAGCGACATCTCCCGTCGGAGGAACCGGCCGGGCCGACACCCGAGCCGAGGGAGCCGCCGACTTCGGAGGAGACCTCGCCGCCCGCGGGGGAACCGACGCCGGAACCGGCCCCGGCTGAAGAAGGCGCGCAACCTGAGCCGGCGGAATAAACGCCTCGGGGCGCCCCCCCGGAACCGATGGCGCGCTTTCTTCCCACTTGTCCAACCTTCGGGGCATCTACCTGCGCCGGTCGTGAGCCGCCCTTTCGCAACTGCAATCCCATTCGGCGCGGAGCGGGGTCATTTCCCGGTCAGGGCGTCGACGAGAACCGGACTCCCCGTGGCGAGCAGCAGCATGTACAGGTTGAACAGGCTGTGCATGGTGACGCAGACGAGGAGACTCCGGGTGCGGTAGAACGCGTAGCCAAGGGCCAAACCCAGTACGATCAGGGCCGGCGTGCTCGTTCCCCCGCCGATGTTAATGTGAGCGAAGCCGAACAGCAGAGCCGACAGGCCGATCGCGATGTTCGCGCGCCCGGCCCGCAGGAGACTCGTCTGCACGATGCCCCGCCAGAAGAACTCTTCGAACACGGGGATTACCAATACAGCCAGCAGGGCGAAGGCGGCGAAACGCCACGGAGTTCCCGCGGTGGAGATGGCCTCCAGCACGGGATGTTCCGCGGGCGGCCGGCCCTTGAGGGCGAGGTGCACGTAACCGGCGGCGTAGAGCAGGACGAGAACGACGGGCATCGCGGCCATGAGGATCCGGCCGGCGATGGCGAGGCTTCGGACCGGGCGAGTCCACCTCAGACCCAGTGCCGCCGGGTGCCCGCGCCGGTGACGAGTCACGTAAAGCAGGAGCACGCCGCACACGATGC
>CAZGEE010000063.1:0-7881 GCA_964525035.1 uncultured Anaerolineales bacterium | reverse complement strand
GGTCGCACCCCGAGCCGGTCACCGAGTATGCCGTCACGCGTCACGAGATCTTTCCCGTCCATCCCGCGCCGCCCGTCGAGCCGGTCAACCCCTCGGGCGTGGCGAAGACGCGGAAGAAGCTCCGCGCCGGCGAGGAGGCCCGGATCGCCTTCATGGGCGCCAGCATCACGCTCGGGGCCGAGGCCGGCCCGTGGTGGAAGGACCTCTGGACCGAGAAGAACCTCGGCTACCCGAGCCGGGTGGTCACGGGCCTGCGAAAGCGCTTTCCCGAGGCGACCGTGACGCCGATCGCGGCTTTCAAGGGCGGCACGACGACGAAGTTCGGCCTCCAGCGGATGGAGCAGGACGTCGTGCCGGAGAAGCCGGACCTTTTGCTGATCGCCTTCGGCGGGAACGACGCGGCCGGGCCGGTGGGCAAGCCGCCCCGCAATCCCCCCGAGCAGTTCAAGGAGGACATGCGGAAGATGGTCCGCCGAGCCAAAGAGATCGGCGCCGAGGTGATCCTCGTGGTGACCATGCAGCAGAACCCGTGGCTGGAGGCCGCCCCGCGCTGGCCCGCCTACCGGAAGGCTCTCCTGGAGTTGGCCGAGGAGGAGGACGTGGGCTGCGCGGACGTCTACCAGGAGTGGATGAACCTGGCGACGCGCGGCATCCCGCCGTTCAGCCGGCTCCACAACTGGATCAACCACCCGGGCAAGCTGGGCCACGAGGTCTACGCGGACGTGATCCTGCGGTTCTTCGAATGACCTCGCGGTGGACCACCTGGCCGACGGACCACCGTGCGGCCGGGGTCACGACTCGGCCGCGTGGCACAGGCTACAGCCTGGAAGGTTCCTGATGGTCGGGCGGCTCCTCTCCGAGGAAGAGAGGCTGGCACGCGGAAACCGACGTGCCTGCCGCCGTTTGCCGCCTGCAGTCGGGGGGAACCTGCGGCCGGGTCTCGCCGAGAAAACGCGGAGCCGGCGGCCGAGACGGCCGGCGTCGCGTGGGGTATGTGGGAGCTTGCCTGCTCATCGCGTCCTTGCGGCCATCATGCCTTCGGTTCGACTGGAGCCGAAGCAGTACTCATGCGCCGGCTCGAGTCGGCTTACCGACCGGACTTCAGCACCCCCTCCAGGAACGAAACGTACCGCCCGAAGGCCGCGCGGCCGCTGGGCGTCAGCCGGTAGCGGGTCTGGGGCTTGCGGCCGCGAAACTGTTTCTCGACCTCGAGGTACCCGGCCTTCTCGAGCACCCGGGCGTGCGTGGCGAGGTTCCCGTCGGTCAGCCCCAGCAGCTCCTTCAGCTCGTTGAAGTCCAGGGCCTCGACGCCGGCCAGTGTGCTGACGACCGCCAGCCGAACGCGCTGGTGGATCACCGCGTCGATCCGCTCGTGTATGGGCTCCGACTGCACCGGATTCCTACCCTCCGTGCCGCACCCAGACCACCACGCCGTAGGCCAGGTGGAGGCCGCCGAAGGCCACGGCGGCGGCCGTCAGGCCGTAGCCCGGCACCAGGACCGCCCCCAGCCACCCGGCCAGTAGAAAGGCCGCCCCGAGAACCTTGACCTCCGCGATGCTGAACATGCCGACGGTCCAGAGCGCCATGCCGTATCCGATCATCCAGCCGAACGGGATGAGCCGATAGAGCTCGCGCGCGGCGAAAAGGTACGTGAAGAACCCCGCGAGCAGAAACCCGGGCACGATGGCCAGCGCGGTCTGGAGCTGGGCGCGTTTCCAGTAGGTTCGACCGCCTCGGGCGGAGCGCCGCCACGTGACGAGGATGTCCGTACCGGCCGCCAGCAGGAACACGCCCAGCCATACCCCGCCCACTGCAAGGGGCGGGGCCGTGGGAGGTCCTTCCGGCCACAATAGCCTCGTGACAGCGCAACCGGCCAGCGCCAGCCCGCCGGCGACGATCCCCGCCAGCCCCGAGCGCGTCGTCTGCCGGATCGGCCGCTCCATCAGCTCGCGGATCACCCGCAGGTGCCGGGCCGCC
Source organism: uncultured Anaerolineales bacterium (assembly GCA_964525035.1). Lineage (GTDB taxonomy): Bacteria > Planctomycetota > Phycisphaerae > FEN-1346 > JAACEH01 > CAZGEE01. The sequence continues at coordinate 5,904 of CAZGEE010000063.1, read as the reverse complement.
TGCTCGGCGGTCATCGGGTGGCCCTCGTCGCCACTCGGCGGATCGTGAAGGGTGTCATTCATTTCCGGTTCTCCTTGTCTCGCAGGTCGTCGCCCCGTCACCGGCGTGAGTCGTCCCGCGCGGATCGGCGACGGCGCGCGGCCTCGCGCCGGAGCACGGAGCACGCCACGCCGGTCCGCCCGTAGATGCGCCACCGGGTCCCGGGACGGGATTCATCGGACCACTTCGCGCCGGGCACCTCCAGTTCGGCGACCGCGCACTCGGCCTCCAGTTCCATCAGGTCCGCGCTGGCCCAGTGGCGGCCGATTCGCTCGCCCGTTTCGCCCAGAGCCGTCAGGGCGGCGCGGAGCCCGGGCCCCGGCACCCGCTGGGAATGGGAACCGGGCGCCGAAGAGGCCGGGTGCCTTTCGGAGAGTTGTTGCTGTGCCGGTCGCTCTTTCATTTTCGTTCCCCGCGAATGCCGTTTGGTTTCCGGAGCCCCAATTCGTTCGCCTGACCGCCTCAGGATGCCTGTTTCGTCTGGCCGCGAGAATGACCACGCGGTTCTAGCTTTGCGGTCCAAAGTACTTTGTAACACGAAAAACGGTGCCCGTCAAACGGAAAAAGGGAACGAGGGGAATTTCCCCTTCGATACCTTAGCCTCTATTGCGCTACCTGCCGGCATCCTCCCCTCGTGACCGGTCCGGCCTTACCGCCAGGGCCCTTTTGTGCCCGAATGGAACGGTTCCTCTTCGCAGTCGAAGGCACCGTCTCGACAAGTGGGAGGGCCGAGTGAGAGTGACGGTGGCCAAGGAAGTCAGTGAGGGGATTCTCAAACTCACCGTGCCGTGGGAAATGGGGAACTTTCATCGAACGGAGGGTCCTTTCGGTTTGACAGGGTCGGGCAGGGGGCGTAGAATGCAGTGGAGTTCAATGAGGCTGATGACGGTCGGGATGGGCTTATTTTTTTGGACGTGATCGTGAAACTTTTCCCAAATAGCCGGCCCGGCCTCTCGTCGCTCGGTTCGCCGGCGCGTTCGGACCGGGGAGGCCTTTGCGGGGGATGGTGAGCAGTTCGGCGCGTTCAGCCCTTTGCGGTTCGGAGTTACGAATTGAGGAGCGAGCCAGATGGGTGAAAGCAAGAAGACGGTCCTGATCGTCGACGATGATGTGGACATCCTGGAGGCCGCCAAGATCACGCTGGAGGCTGCCGGGTACGAGGCGGCGACCGCGGCCAGCGGGCCCGAGGGGCTTCAGCGGCTCCGCCGGGGCGGCGTCGACCTGTTGATCCTGGACGTCATGATGGCCCGGGAGACCGAGGGGTTTCGCATTGCCCAGGACCTGAAGGCCGACCCGGAGTTGAAGTCGATTCCCATTCTGATGATGACCAGCGTGTCGTCGAAGAGCGGGTTCGGCTTCGACCCGAAGACCGACGGGGATTACCTCCCGGTGGAGGACTACGTGGACAAGCCGGTCGATCCGGCGGACCTGGTCGCGCGGGTCAGGAAGCTGTTGGGCGAAGCGTAGCAAGGCGCGGACGCTCGGCGGCCGTGCCGAGCGGACGTGATACCGAAAGGATGTGGGATGCTTCCGAAGACCATCGACAAGAAAGCGTTCGGGCAGTTCGTCGACGCGCTGCGCGAGGAGTACGGGGTGTACGGGCCCGTCCTGAAGGAGACCACGCGGGACGGCGGGGAGAAATTCGCGTTCGGCCCCATCCGCAGTTCCGCCGACTTGCGGATGGACTATGACATCACGCTGATGTCGCCGAAGAAGTACTTTCTGCCTCCGCGGGAAACGCTGCTGAAGTTCACGAGCCGGGGCGGGCAGAAGGCCGAGCCGGTGGTGGACGACCAGCGGCGCGTGATCGTCGGGGCGCACCCGTGCGACATCTACGCGACGTGGCTTCTGGACGAGGTGTTCTCGACCGACCCGGACGATCCGAACTACCTGGCGCGGCGGGAGCGTGCCCTCATCATCGGGCTGGACTGCGGCGGGCCGTGCGACGAGTACTCCTTCTGCCACGACATGGGCACCAATTACGTGGACGAGGGGTATGACCTGATGCTGACCGACATCGGCGACGCGTATTTCGTCGAGATCGGGACGAAGGCGGGTCGGCAGCTCCTGGAGAGGACCACGTTTCGCGAGGCGGGGAACGAGGATTTCGGCAAGCGGCAGGCCTTCCTGGAGCGGAAACAGGCGAACTTTCACAAGAAGATTCCGGTGGACACGAAGTACCTGCCGGAGATTCTCGAGGAATCGTACGACTCGCTGGTGTGGGAGGCCATCGGCCGGCGGTGCTTCTCCTGCGGGTCGTGCAACCTGGTGTGCCCGACGTGCTATTGCTTCGACATCACCGACAAGCTGAACCTGGACCTCGAGGGCGGCGAGCGGGAGCGCGTGCTCGACTCGTGCCAGCTCGAGGAGTTCGCCGAGGTGGCCGGCGGGGAGAGCTTCCGCGAGGACCGGGCGAGCCGGCTTCGGCACCGGTTCTTCCGCAAGGCGAAGTACATCTACGAGGCCTTTGGCCGAAAGGGCTGCGTGGGGTGCGGACGATGCGACCGCGCGTGCACGGCCAAGATCAACAGCGTGGAAACCTATACCCAGATAGCAGGGAGCAGGTAACGATGACCCAGACGAGCGAGCAATCGAAGGCGGCCCCGGCGCACCCCTATGTGCCGCGCATCGGCAAAATCGTCGAGGCGCACATGGTGTCGCCGAACGAGAAGTTCTACCGCGTGGTGATGGAGGACGGCGAGCCGCTGCGGTACCGCCCGGGGCAGTTCGTCCAGGTGTCGCTGCTTGGGGTGGGCGAGGCGCCGATCAGCATCTGCTCGTCGCCCACGCAGGGGAGCTTCTTCGAGCTGACGGTGCGCAAGGCCGGCATGGTAACCGCCAAGATGCACGAGCTCGGCACCGGCGACGTCCTGGGCATCCGCGGGCCGTTCGGCAACGGCTTCGACACCGAGATGCTCGCGGGTCGGGACGTACTGTTCGTCGCCGGCGGGCTCGGCCTGGCCCCGGCCCGGGGGCTGATCCGCTACGTCCTCGACCAGATCGATCACTACGGGAAGGTGACGCTGCTGATCGGGGCGCGGACGCCCGCCGACCTGCTCTACAAGGAGGAGATCCAGGAGTGGCAGTCGCGGCCCGACTGCGAGACGCTCGTCACGGTGGACCGGGCGGACGACCAGTGGCAGGGCCGCACGGGGGTGATTACGCGGCTGTTCCGCGACATCACGCTGAACGCGTCGCAGACCTACGCGGTGATCGTCGGCCCGCCGATCATGTTCAAGTTCGCGGTGCTCGAGGTCCTGGCCGAGGGCATTCCCGAGAACCGGATCATCTGTTCGCTGGAACGGCGGATGAAGTGCGGGCTGGGCAAGTGCGGACACTGCCAGATCCGCGACGTCTACGTTTGCCAGGAGGGCCCGGTGTTCACCTACGACTTCGTGAAGAAGCTCCGCGAGGGCATCTGAGCCGCGGCGCCCCGCCCGGAAGGGCGGATCGTAAAGGAAACTTCGAATGAGTGCGAAACCGAGACTTGCGTTTTTCAGCTTCGCCAGTTGCGAGGGTTGCCAGCTCCAGGTCCTCAACTGCGAGGACGAGCTGATCGACCTGGTCGGCGCGGTGGACATCGTGAACTTCCGCGAGGCGATCGACGAGAAGAGCGACGATTACGACATCGCCTTCGTCGAAGGGTCGATCACGCGCCCGGAGGACGAGGAGGAAGTGAAGGAGATCCGGGAGCGCGCCCAGTTCCTGGTGGCCTTCGGGGCGTGCGCCACGATCGGCGGCGTCAACGCCATCAAGAACTTCCAGCCCCTCGACGACGTGCGGCGCTACGTTTACGGCGACAAGGCCGAGGCGTTCTCCACGTACCGCACCCGGCCGGTGCACGAGGTGGTGGAAGTGGACGCGAAGCTCCACGGCTGCCCGGTCTCGCGGCCCGAGTTCCTCAAGCTGTGCAAGTGCCTGCTGGCGGGGAAGGAGTTCAAGGTACCGAACTACCCGGTCTGCGTGGACTGCAAGCTGCGCGAGAACGTGTGCCTGTTCGAGAAGGGGATGACCTGCCTCGGGCCGGTGATCCGGGCGGGGTGCGATCCGCTGTGCCCGAGTTTCGGCAACCGGTGCATCGGTTGCCGGGGCCTGGTCGATGACCCGAACGTGAACGCGGCGTTCGACGTGCTGGAGGACGCCGGGGTCACCCTCGAGGACGTGCTGAAGGAATTTCGCATGTTCAACGGGTGCTCCGAGAAGGTGCAGGATCCGAAGCGGTAGCCGACGCGACGACGAAAGGAATCCCGCGGCCCGGCCGACGGGCCGAACTCTGGAGAGCGACGATGGCAGAGAAGCAAGTGAAGTCCTTGGACGTCAACGTCCATTACGTGACCCGGGTCGAGGGGCACGGGAACATCGTGGTCAACGTGAAGAACGGGGAGCTGGAGACCTGCGAACTCCAGATCGTGGAGGCCCCCCGGTTTTTCGAGTCGATGCTGCTGGGCCGGCGGTGGGACGAGACCAACCTGATCACCGCCCGCATCTGCGGGATCTGCGCGGTGGGCCACTCCACGGCCTCGGTCCTGGCCACCGAGGCGGCGTTCGGGATCGAGAACACCGAGCAGACCGAGTTGCTGCGGCGGTTGAACGTCTTCGGCGAGAACCTGCAGAGCCATATCCTGCACGTCTATTTCCTGGCGGCGCCGGACTTCCTCGACGCGCCCTCGGTGATTCCGCTGGTGAAAACGCATCCCGAGGTGATCAAGCGGGCCCTGAAGCTGAAGAAGCTGGCCAACGACATCTGTGGGGTCATCTCCGGCCGCAAGGTGCACCCCATCGCCATGGCCCCGGGCGGGTTTACGCGCATTCCGACCGCCGACGAGATCCGGGGACTGAAGGATCGACTGGAGGACGCCCGGGACGACATGCAGGCGACGGTGGACCTGTTCGCCTCGTTGGATATCCCCGACTTTAGCCGGGAGACCGAGTACGAGGCCCTGTACTCCCCGGACGAGTACGCCATCTACCGCGGTACCGAGCTCGTGACAACCGATGGAGACCGCGCGGACCTGCCCGAGTATGGGAATATCATTCACGAGTCGGTGGTCGAGCGCTCGACGGCCAAGCACGTGCGGAACAAGCGCTCGAGCATCATGGTGGGGGCGCTGGCACGGCTGAACAACAACTTTGACCAACTTCACCCGAAGGCCAAGGAGGCCGCTGCGAAGTTCGGCCTGGAGCCCGTGTGCACCAACCCGTTCCACAACAACACGGCGCAGGTCGTCGAGTGCGTTCATTACATTTACAGCGGCATCGAGGTCTGCGACGCACTGCTCAGCCGCGGCCTGAGGCCGGAGTTCCCCGAGGTTGACGTCAAGGCCGGGCGCGGCGTGGGCATCACCGAGGTGCCGCGCGGCCTGCTGGTCCACGACTACACCTACGACGACAAGGGGTACGTCACCGACGCCAACCTGGTGATCCCGACGAACCAGAACGTGAAGAACTGCGAGGACGATTTCCGCAAGATCGTCCCCGAAATGTTGCCCGAGAAGTCCCGGCAGGAGATCAGCGACACGCTGGAGATGCTGGTGCGGGCCTACGATCCGTGCATCTCGTGCTCCGTGCATCTGCTGGACGTGAAATTCGTCTGACGGGCCCTGCGGCCAGCGCAATGCGCAGCCGGGCCGGCCCGCACCCAGCGGGCCGGCCCATTTTCGTCTGCGGCGTTCCGGCCGCCAGGGCTATAATCGCGCTCGGCGGCGTCTCCCCGCGACCGGGCTTCGGATGCAAGGGGACCTTTCCGTGGACGACAGGATTGTCGTGCTGGGTGTGGGCAACCTCCTGAAGGGGGACGACGGGGTCGGCGTACGCGTGATCGAGGCCCTCGAGGGCCTCGCGCTGCCGGACCGCGTCGAGTGCCTG
>CAZGEE010000062.1:0-7992 GCA_964525035.1 uncultured Anaerolineales bacterium | reverse complement strand
GTTCGCCCCGCGAAGCCGGAGGTAGAGATCCTCGGCCGACCCATGGAGCGGCACCGTGAACCGTTGCGAGAGGTTCACCTGGAAGATGTCTCCCGCGGCGATGTACTCGACCGCCCGGGCGACCGCCTCCCGGTACGCCTCGGGCGTGAAGTTCCGCTCCAGGCCCTCCGCCGACGGTTCGCCATCCCGCGGCGCGCCGGACCGCCGCGGCGAAGGTCGGCGGGCTTCCCCATCGGGCCCACTCTCCCCCGCCGACCCCAATGCCTCTCCGATGAGCTTCCGCCACCGGTCCACGAGGTGCCGGGGATCGCGGCCGGCCACGTCCGTAGCCGAAACCGTGGCCTCGCCGGTCCTCCGATCCACGACGAGCAGGCTGTCGTAGAAGGCCCAGACCATCCGAGGCAGGCGGAGGTCGTCCGCGGCGGCGGCCGGAAGGCGCTCCACGTGCCGCCCGAGTTCGTAGCCGAGAAAACCGATGGCCGCCGCGGGTGGGGTCGCCCGATCGGGCTGTGCCCCGAGTGCGAATCGCTCCAGTTCTTCCCGCAAGGCAACGAACGGATTCGCATCCACGACCCCCGAAGCGTGGCCGAAGGCGAACCGTCTCGTCCCGCTCGTGAATCAACACCTGGAACGGGTCGAACGCCCAGAGGGAGAACCGGGCCAGCCGGGCCGGGCCACCGGCCGAGTCGAGCACCGCCGGCACCCGCTCGCACGCCAGGCGACGAAACAGCGGCTCGAACGCCGGCGACCGGCCGACCGGCTCCCGAACTACTCTCGCCGAAGTTCCCACGCTCTCGTCCACGGCTCCCGCCTCCCCGGCGCAGGATTGTAAACCCGCGCCTATCCAACGGCAACAGCGCAGGCCATCGGACTCACCTTGCCGCTATGAGGAATTGGCCGGCACGTCAGGATTGCGGAAACGCCGAAACCAGAGCAAGGCGGCGACGGCCATGGCGGCGTAGCCGGCCAGCGAGGCCAAGGCCGCGCCGCGCAGGCCCAGCGAGGGAATCCACCAGAGGTCCAGTCCCGTCGTCAGGGCCAGTCCGCCGGCGGCGACCAGGGCGGGAATCCACGGCCGCTCGAGGGCGTTGAAGACCGCGAAGAGCATCCGGGCCAGCCCCAGGGCGAGCACCGCCGGCAGCAGGATGCGCAGCGGCTCGACGCTGCCCTGGAACTCGGGGCCGAACGGCACCAGGATGAGCCACCGCGAGCCGGCCTCGAACAGGGCCACGGCCCCGGCGGCCACGAGCATCCCTCGGCGGCACAGGCGCGCGGCCTCGCGGGGGACGGCCTCGCGCGGGAGCCCGCTCATTCGGGGAAACAGCACGTGCTCCATGGCCATTGTGAGGTACAGAATGACCTCGGCCACCTGGGCGGCCCGGGAGTAGAGCCCCACCTCCCCGGGGTCGCCGGTGAGCTTCTGGACCAGGTACAGGTCGACCCGCAGGACGAGGAAGACGAGCAGCGTGGAGACGTGGACGCGCCATCCATAGCCCAGCAGCCGGGCGGCGTCGCGGAGGGCGGGGCGCTCGCGCGGCTCGCTCCGAAGGCTCCGTCCGGCGGCGAAGTACCCGGCGAGGTAGGTGACGGCGTAAGCGGCCACGCCCGCGGCGACGACGGCCACGGGATCGCGCCGCCACAGGAGCACCGCCCCGACGGCCAGGGCGGCGTAGAGCCAGCGGAACGAAAGCATGACGGCGCTGCGTCGCCCGAACCGCTGGAGGCCCTGGTAAACCGCCATGAGGTTCTGGATGCCGATCTCGAGCGGGATGACGGCTGCGGCCAGGGCCACGAGGCCCAGGGGGACCGGCCCGGCGGCGCCGCCCTCGGCCATGCCGTGGAACAGTCCCGTGCGCAGCCACGGGGCGGCCAGGAGGTAGCCGACCATGAGCGCCAGCCCGGCGAACAGGTTGAGCATCGACGCCCAGCCGACCACGCGCCTCGCGCCGAAGGGCCGGCGGCGGAGGAAATGGCTGATGGCATTGGGCAGGCCGAGGTTGCCGACGAGCGCGAGGATATTGGGCCCGAGCAGGACGAGGGCGATGACGCCGGCCCCTTCGGGCCCCAGAGTCCGCGCCACGAGGATACTCACGACGAGGTTGGCGGCGAGCCCGGCCCCATACGCGAGGAAGACGGCGGCGGAGGCTCGGCCGAAGGAGGGTTCGCTCGGGCGGAGTGGGTGGGCGTCGGCCATGGCCGGGACATCCTACCACAGCGGGCTCGCCCGGGCCACGGTCGTCGGCCGGCGTCCGGCGGGACGCGGAGGAACGTCCGGGGAAGCCTGCGGGCGTGCCACGTCCGGGCGCCCGCCGCGCGAGGGTCAGGCCTTGACGATCTTCGATCGCCCCTTTTTCACGTGGGCGGTGGCGTTGCGCGTATCGACCACGAGCTTGGCATTCTCCACGATCCAATCGTAATCGTAGGCGGTGTGATCGGTGGCGATCAGCACGGCGTCCTGCGTGCCGAGAAGCGCCTTGGTCAGCTTGCGGCTCTTCAGGCGGATGTCGTGCTCCCGCTGCCGGGGGGCCTTCGGAATGTGGGGATCGTTGTAGACCACGGTGGCCCCGTGCTCGCGGAGCTTCTCGATCAGGCGGACGCTGGGGCTCTCGCGCATGTCGTCGACGTCGCGCTTGTAGGCGAGACCGAGGACGAGGATGCGGGCCCCATTGAGGCTCTTGCCGTGCTCGTTCAGCGCCAGCATCAGCCGGTGGATCACGTAGTCGGGCATGGAGACGTTGATCTCGCCGGCGAGCTCGATGAATCGGGTGGGCGTCTCGTACTCGCGGGCTTTCCAGGAGAGGTAGAAGGGGTCGATCGGGATGCAGTGCCCGCCGAGTCCGGGGCCGGGATAGAAGGGCTGGAAGCCGAACGGCTTCGTGGCCGCCGCGTTGATGACGTCCCAGACGTCCACGCCCATCTTGTCGAACAGGACCTTGAGCTCGTTCACCAGGGCGATGTTCACACAGCGGTAGACGTTCTCCAGAATCTTGGAGGCCTCGGCCACCTCGCACGAGGCGACCGGGACGGTGCGTTCGAGCGCCTGGCCGTAGAGCTTGGCGGCCAGTTGGGTGCTCTTACGGTTGATGCCCCCGACCACCTTGGGGATGTTCCGGGTGGTGAAGCGGGGGTTGCCGGGGTCTTCGCGTTCGGGGCTGAAGGCCAGATGGAAGTCCTTGCCGCACTTCAGTCCGCTTTCCTCCAGGATGGGTCTGAGGACCTCCCGCGTGGTGCCGGGATAGGTGGTGGACTCCAGGACGACGAGTTGACCGGCCTTGAGCCGCCGGGCGATTTCCCGCCCCGATCCGACGACGAACTGGACGTCGGGTTCGCGCATCTTGTCGAGCGGGGTCGGCACGCAGATGAGGATCGCGTCGACCTTGCGCAGTTCGTTGAAGTCGGACGTGGCGCGGAATCGGCGGGCCTTGACGTTCTCGGAGATCACGCTCGCGGGGATGTGCTTGATGTAGCTCTTGCCGGCATTCAGGGCCTTGACCTTCTTCGAGTCCACGTCGAAGCCCAGGACGTGAAACTTCGCGGCGCAGAACTCCCGCATCAGGGGCAGGCCGACATAGCCCAGCCCGATGATCCCTACACGGGCCTTGCGTTCCTCAATGCGCTTCAGCAGGTCCATGCGTACAGCTCCTCCAGGAAAGAACCGTGAAAACCGACCGTTCGTACCCCTTCATCGTCCGATACTCGCAAGAGAGTATAGCAAAAGGCGCGAAGGACGAGCCCGGCCTTCCGGGGCAAATGGTCCCCGAAGCGGCCGCAGAGGGCACGGGGTCCGCCCAGCGACCCCTGCACGCGTCGTCGGCAGCCCCATCGTCCGATCGATTGCGCGCCTCAAAAAAAGGGCCGCTCGGCGGATCCCGAAGGACCCGCCCAGCGGCTTGGTGAAAGTGGGCATCAGGGGTATCGACGGACGCGGGGAGAAACTTTACCGCAAATCCGACGAATCCGTTCTTAACGAAATCTCCGGCCCTTACTGAACCTCCGGGTGCTCCGGCCGCTCCTCGACCTCGTAGGCGGCGAATATGTGTCCCACCTTCCGGGCCAGTCCCTCGAGGAGCACCTTTTCGGCTTCCTGGCGGCTCTGGGCCGAGATTCCCGTCGGAGTCCGCGCCTCAACCACGTGGAACTGTTCCAGGTCGGGGAATATCTGCCGGTTTGCCTTCGCGTCGATGACACGCAGCGCGACCACGCTCTCCCCGCCGTAGCGGTCGCCCACCAACGTCTTGTCCAGGACGTGGGACTGGATGACGAGCTGGACGACGCAGTCCACACCAAAATGGCGCCCGATCTCGGCCGCGGACTTCCGCACGTAGTCGGGATCCCCCTGCGAGTAGGCCAGAACCTTGCGCGGGTCCACGACGCGGCGCGCCGCCCCGCGTTCGGTCAGCTCGGCATGGAAGGCCTTGCCCGCCCGAAACCGCACCATCGGGTACTCGCTCAACAGCCGCTGGTCGGCCACGTCGACGAGCAACAGCACGTCCGAGTCGTTCAGCTTCACGAGCGGCTTGGTCTTCCGCGGAGGCGTGAACATCAGTCCCGTCTTGTACACCAGGTACTCGACCGTGCTGCACCCGGGGGCCGCCGACAGCGCCGCGGTCAGAACCGAGAGAATGGCCACTCGCCGCATCACTCGTTCACCACCTTTTCGCTGTGGTCGTGGAACTTCCAGATGATCTCCTGGCCGGTCCGGTAGAGGACCGCCTGCTTGAACTTGGCCTCGCTGATGTCGATCGAGCCGATCGGCTGGTCTTCCGGCACCGTCACGGCCACCTGCCCTTCGTACAACGTCGCCGAGACCGCCTCCCTCGCGGGGGCCACCACGCGGATCGTGGCCTCGACCCGCCCGCGGAAGAGGTTCGCGCTGTCCTCCTCCATCATCGTGAACCGGTTCAGCTCCACGTAGAGCACCTTGTCGGCCTTGAACTGCCGACCGATCTCCGCCACCGACAGGTTCGGCCAGTCCAGGTTCGATTGCTGGTACAGCGCCACCTGGGCGGGGTTGATCACCCGGTGGACCCGCCCCCGCAGGTTCTCCCGGATCTCCCGGATCATGTGATTGGACAGGTCCCGCCCGACGCCCGGATTGTTGAACTGAACGTCGTGCGGCGCGTAGGGCAGGATCAGCAGCCGCTCGGCCACCAGGTCGTGCTCGCTCTTGACGTCCTTCTTCGCCTCCCGCGGGGCCCAGGGATAAATCATCAGGTGGGCGATTCCGCACCCGGCGGTGCCCCAGGCCAGCAGCACGAGCAGCGCCGACAGGGCAACCCGTTTCACGACACGTTTCATAATTCATTCTCCGGCACGACGGTTCACGTTCGGCAGGGCCCGAAACACGTTTCGGATGGATGGATCGATGGCAATGCGCCGTCCGCCGCCAGGGCACGCCGCGCCGCCCGGCGGCTCAAGGACCGTACCCTCCCGTCAGCTCCCCGTAAATGAGCTTGTACATCCAGCTCGCAAGCCAGAGAACGATCAAGCCGTACAACCAGCCCGCGACACCCGCCCGGTACGCGATCGGCCGCCAACTCCGCCCCAGCGCCGCCGTGGTGCTCAGCGCCGCCGCGCCGACCAGCGCCAGCATGAACAGCAGCGCGCCGAACGGCTGGACCACCACGGCCGCCAGCGGTCGGCCCCGGGCCATGAGCGCAAACGCCGTCGTCAGCCCGCATCCCGGACAAGGCCGGCCCGTAATCTGGTAAAAGGCGCAGGGCTCCATGCCCAGCTGCTCGTGGGTCCCCAGACCCTCGGGAGAAGGCTCCAGGCCGGCGCCGAGCAACAGCAGCAGCCACAAGCCCGCGGCCACTGCGCCCTGGATCAGCCGCTCGACCGCGCTCGCGCGTCCCAGATCGCTCGCCACCGGGCGACTCCAGGCCATCGGTTCCGACAGACTCTTTCGCACCCGATCAATGGCTTCGTTCCCGGCCGTCCGCACCTTGCCAGCCGACTGCAAACTCGCCTCCAAACCCGCGAACCGTAAGATGTTATCACGCAGACGGGCCGACGGTCAAACCCAAAATCCCGAACCGTTGACACCGCATCCGCCCGCCGCTATAGTAATCGGCGCCGACGTCCTTTTCGAGAACCGCCTCTGCATGGCACGGAAACCGGGCGCACGAACCATTGTCTGGATCGGCCGCGGGCCTCCGCCCTCCTCCGCCGCGTGGGCCGGGAGGTTCGCACAGGCCGACGTCCGCGTCGCCCGGACCCCGGCCGAGGCGGTCCGCCTGCTCCGGGAAACCGGGGCCGAGCTGGTCGTCGCGGAGTCCCCCCAAATACTGGCCCGCCTGGATCGCGAACCCGAAGACCAACGCGCGGTGCTCGAAGCCCTCGCCGAGGGCGTCTGCGTGACCGACCTCGAAGGCCACATCCGGTGGTCGAACCGGGCGTTCCGGGAACTCGGGCCGGAGGCGGCCGAGGCCGTCATGCGCCTCGTCCAGCGCACCGCCCAGGGAGGGCGATCCGACAGGCGCCCGGGCTCAGCCCGCCGGGGGCGCCGGACGGCGCGCCAGCACACGACCCGCGGCACGGTCTACCAGATCAGCCTGACGCCGATCGCCGACAGCGAAGGCCGCCCGACCCGGACGGTGGCCGTCGTGACGGATCGCACCGCCCAGGCCCTGCTCCAGCGCCGCCTCGGCGCCATCGACGAAGCCGGCCGAACACTCCTCCACCTCGAACCCGAGACGGTCCGCGGCATGAACCCGGGCGAACGGCTCGAGATGCTCCGCGGGCAGGTCGTCCGCCTGACCCGCGACCTGCTGAAGTTCGACCATTTCCGCATCCGCCTCCGCGACCCCGCGTCGAACCGGCTGGACCTGCTGCTCACCGAAGGCCTCCAGGACGCCGACGACCGCCGTGAGCTCCGGGCCGAGACCGAGGGCAGCGGTATCTCCGGCTACGTCGCCGCCACCGGCCAGCCGTACATCTGCAACGACACCGAACAGGATCCCCGCTACCTGCCCTGCCTCGCCGAGGCGCGCAGCAGCCTGACGGTCCCCTTGTGGTCCCGGGACAAGGTGGTCGGCACGTTCAACGTCGAGAGCGCCCAGCGCGGAGCCTTCGGCCAGCAGGACGTCCAGGCCCTGGAGATCTTCGCCCACTACGTCGCCCAGGCCCTTGCGACCCTGCAACTGCTGGTCGCCGAGAAAGTGAGCACCGTCGATCAGCTCGCCGCCGACGTGACCGACGAACTGAGCGAGCCGCTCCGGACCATCCTCGACGCCGTCGAAGGCCTCAAGGCCGACTACGTAGGCCACGACGCCGACACCCTCCGCCGACTGGACGAGGTGACCGACGCCGTGGACCGCATCCGCCGCCGCGTCCGCCGGGCGACCGACCTGAAACGCCCCGTCCGCGGAACCATACCCGTGGTCCAGGAGGCCACCACTCCACTGGCCGACCGGCGCATCCTCGTGGCCGACGACGAAGTCACGATGCGGGAGACCCTGGAGCAGATTCTCGGCTCGCTGGGTGCGGCCGTGGACCTGGCCCGCGACGGGGCCGAGGCCGTCCGGATGGGCCGCAGCGCCGCCTACGACCTCGTGCTGGCGGACATCCGCATGCCGCAGAAGAACGGCTACGAGGTCTTCAGCGCCCTGCGCGAGGCCCGCCCCGGGCTGCCGATCATCCTGATGACCGCCTTCGGCTACGACCCGTCCCACTCCATCGTGCGGGCCAACGAGGAAGGCCTCCAGGCCGTCCTGTTCAAACCGTTCAAGATCGGGCTCCTGTACGAGCAGATCGGCGAGGCGCTCGGCGTCCGGCTCGAGCTGGAATCGTGAGCGGATTCACGCGGAACGGCGTTGACACCACCCCGCCCCCGTGGCAGTCTCTCCGCATGAAGTAACCGGCAGGTGCCACGGTCCGGCCGAAAGCCGGGCCATGAAAACGGCCCGAACGCCGAGGGCCGCGGCCACGCTCGGCGCAGCCGTCGTAGGTCGGGTCAACAGACCCGACGGCCTTTGTATGGCGGGTGCCATG
>CAZGEE010000061.1:0-8019 GCA_964525035.1 uncultured Anaerolineales bacterium | reverse complement strand
AGAACCGCTCGAAGATGGGGGGATCGCCGGGGGCGAAGCCGACCTGCCCGCGCAGGGTGAACACGCTGCGCCGACCCAGGTTGTCCTCGGTCACGGTCCAGTGCCGCTTGCCGTCGAGAACGAACTTCGTGAACGTGTAGTCGCCGCCCAGGGCGCCGGCCTGTTCGACCGAGGCGGTCACCCGGCTTCCCGTGGTCGGGACGAATATGCTGTCCCGGGTGTCCCGGGTCACGCTGGCCGTCACCGAGGAGAGATACGAGTTGCCTTTGACGTCGAAGACGTCGGTGGGGGCATCGGCGTCCACGCTGCTGATGTCGATGGCTTCCATCCTCAACCCCAGCGAGGCGTGGACGTGTCGCCGGAACTGTTTGCCGAACGACAGTTGTCCCCCCAGGCGCTCTTCGTCGTAAACCGCTCGATCGCGCTCGTAGAACGAACCGGAAGCGTCGAGCCGTATGGGGCGATCCATGAAGTAGGGCTCGGTGAACCCGATGCTGTACTGCTGCCATTCCGTGCCGGGTTCGAGCACGAGCCGCAGGGTCTGCCCGGCCCCGCGAAACGCCCCGGGATCGTCCCAGGATCTCGGCCATCGGGACGCGTCGAAGTTCCTCTGGACCAGCCGCACGTTGCCGATCAGCCCGCTGCTGCTGCTCACGCCGGCCCCGACGATGAACTGGGCGGTCTTGCCTTCCTCGACGTGAATGGCCAAATCCTCGACGCCCGGCTCGTCCGTGGGCACGCGCGTGACGTCCACGGACTCGAACAGCGGACTGTGCTCGAGCCGGTTGGTCGCTGCGCGAATCTCCTCCGCGTCGGCCACGTCCTCCGGGAAAAGGTGAAGCTCGCGGAGGATCACCTTGTCCTTCGTGAACCGGTTGCCCGAGACACGAATCTCGCCGATCCGGATCTTCGGGCCCTCGGTCACCTCGAATACCACGTCCACCTTTCCGGGTTCCGGTGTGAAGGCCACGTCGGTGCCGACCGAAGCGTGTACGTAGCCGATCCGGCCGTACGAATCGAGGACGAACTGGCGGTCGCTCTCCAACGCATCCGCGTCGTAGAACTCGCCCGGGTGGAGGGCCATGTTCTCGGTCAGGTAAGCCGCGCTTAACGCCTCGGCGCCTCGGACGGCTACGGACGCCACGCGGTAATGGGGCCCCTCGTCGATGATGAATTCGACGCGGACCTTCTCGCGCTTGTCATCGAATTCCACCGTTCGGCTGACCTTGGCGTCCAGGAATCCGCGGTCAAGGTAATAGTTCTGCAGGGCGGTGACGTCGCGCCGGAGGTCCTGTTCCGAGAAGTGGCCACGCAGGATGAACCAGAATCCTTCCTTCGTCTGGATCTGCTTCTTCAGTTCGGCCGCGGGGACGGAGTCGTTCCCGGAGAAGCTCACCTCCTTGACCTTTACGCGCGGCCCTTCCGAGATGATGAAGCGGGCGAGGCGCTCCGCCTCCAGCGCCTCCCGGTCGAGCGAGGCCGTGGCCCAGTGAAAACCGCGCCGCTTGTATTCGTCCACAATCACGGGCGCCGCCGACAGCAGGCGGTGCCGGTCCAGGGGCGCGCCAGGCTCCAGCCCCGTGAGGTCCATCAACTTTTCCGGGCGGATATGCCGGGCGCCGACGAAGGTGATGTCCTTAAGCAGGGGCAGTTCGGTCACCGTGACCTTCAAGCGAACTCCTTCGGCCACGGGTTCCGGTGTGATTACCACGTTTTCGAACTGTCCCAGGCGGTAGATTCGCTTGAAGTCCTCGTTGGCCGTCTCCGCCGAGTAGGTGGACCCTTCTCGAAGCCGCATCTGGGAGAGGATGGTGTGATCGTCTACCCGCTCGTTTCCTTCGATGACCACTTCGACGATTCGTTGTGAGCCGGGGGAGGGGGGCTCCTCCGCCCGGAGGTCCCGGGGGCTCGCAAGCGCGAGGGTCATGCACGCCAGGATTGCGGCCGCGTGAATCGCTCGGGTCTGTTTCATAAGCACCTGCCGACGATGGCTCACTGAGGTTGTCGGGAACCGGCTGCCCAGACCCGGCGGTCGGGAAATGCCGGTTTGCCGGGAGGCAGCACGCGTCTGTGTATACGTGCCGGGCATTCTACAGAAGGGGCGTCCGCGTTGCATCAGGAAAAGGCGAAGAAATTTCGCTGCCGACGGCTGCGGCTAAAGCTCACTGTACTGGTACGAAGGATTGACGAAGCGGACGTAATCCCCCTGGAACAAGAGCTTGACCTGGCCGGTCTTCCCGTTGCGGTGCTTGGCGACGATCACCGTGGCTTCGAACGTGCTGCCCGTTTCTCCGGCCTCGGCGGCGTTGCGATGAAGCAGCAGGACGACATCGGCGTCCTGCTCGACGGCGCCGGACTCGCGGATGTCGCTGAGTCGCGGCAGGCGTTCATGCTGCTCCACCTGCCGGTTGAGCTGGCTGATGGCCAAAACGGGCACCTCCAGCTCGCGGGCGAGGGCCTTGATGGCCCGGCTGATCTCGGCCACCTCGACCTGTCGGTTCTCGGCCCGCCGGTGCTGCATGAGCTGGATGTAGTCGACCACCACCAGTTGAATGTCGTGCTGAGCTTTCAGGCGGCGGCACTTGGTCCGGATGTCGAACACCGTCTGACCGGGCGTATCGTCGATAAAAAAGTCGGCCTCGGCCAGTTCACCGGCGGCCTTGATCAGTTTGCCGTACCCCTCCTCCGGAAGGTTCCCTTTGCCGATTTCCTGGAGGTCGATCTGGGCGCGGGCGGCCAGCAGCCGCTTGGCCAACTCGGTCTTCCGCATCTCCAGCGAGAAGAAGGCCACCCCGGCCTGTTCCTCGATCGCGCAGTGGGCGCAGAGGTTCATGGCCAGGGCGCTCTTGCCCACCGACGGCCGGGCGGCCAGAACCACCATCTCGCCCTTCTGCACGCCGCCGAGCAGGCTGTCCAGCTCGTAGAAGCCCGTGGTCAGGCCCGACCGGCCCTCGTCGGCCTGCTTGATCTCGTCGAACGTGACCTTCAGGATGTCCTTGATGCTGTCGGCCTCGCCGGTGCTCTTGCGCTCCGTGACTTCGAAGATCCGGTGCTCGGCCAGGTCGAGGAACTCCTCAATGGGCTGGTCTTCCTTGAAGGCGCCGCGAATGAGTTCGCCCGCGGTGTGGATGAAGCTGCGCAGCATCGACTTGCTTCGCACGATCCGGGCGTAGTGCTCCGCGTTGGCCGCCGAGGGAACGCTCTCGGCCAGCCGGACCAGGAAGTCGTCGCCCCCGACCTCTTCGAGCCAACCTCGCTGCTTCAGCGCGTCGCGCATCGTCACCAGGTCGATCGCGACGTTCTTATCGTAGAGTTCCAGAAGAGCCGTGGCCACCTGCCGGTGGGCCGGAAGATAGAAGTCCTCGGGCTGGACGGTCAGCAGCGCCTCCCCGGCGGCGTGGCGGTCCAGCATCATGGCGCCGAGCAGGCTCATCTCGGCCTCGATGCTGTGGGGCGGTACCTGTTCGAGGGAAGCGGACGTTGCCGATGAGGGCGCAACTTTGGCCATGGGTCAAGGCCCTGTAAAAAGGACGCGGTACCTCAGTATAGCAGAGGGCGCGCGAAAATCGAACAAAACCTTTCACGCCGGGATGCGCCCACCCGTTTTTTCGGCAAACGGGTTTCCCCGGCCGGGCCGACTACGCCTCGGCCGGGACCACCCAGAGGTCGATGTTCGCCTCGACGCCCTCGCCCAGGTGAACCGGGACGCGGAACCGGTCCAGCTGCCGGATCGGTTCGGCCAGCTTGATCTGATCGGGCGAGATCTTGTGCCCCAGTTCCTGCAACGCGGCCACGATGTCTTTCTCGGTGACCGACCCGAACAGGTGCCCCTGTTCGTTGGCATGGGCCTTCAGGGTGATGCTGGTGCCCTCGAGGGCCTCGGCCGCTTCGGTGAGCCGTTGCCGCCTCGCCGCCATCTCGGCCGCCCGCTCTTTGCGCGTTTGCTCGACGCGCTGGACGTTGCCCTCGGTCGGCTCGAGCACCAGCTTGTGGGGCACCAGGTAGTTGCGGGCGTACCCGGCCTTGACGTCCACGATGTCGCCGGCCTTGCCCAGATGTTTCACGTCTTCAGCCAAAAGGAACTTCACGTGTCGTCCTCCCGACTCGAGATTTTTTGAACCATGTCCGAGCGGTCGCGGGGCGCAGGCCGTGCGAGCGTGCACCCCCTGCGAAATCAACTCACAAAGGGCATCAGGCCCAGGAACCGCGCGCGCTTGATGGCCCGCCGGGCGCTGCGCTGGTGATACGCGCAATTGCCGCTGCGCTTGCGCGAGAACACCTTGCCTTGGCCCGTGACCAGTTTCTGCAACGAGCCCGTGTCCTTGTAATCGATTTCGCCGACCTTGTCGCGACAGAACCGACACTTGGTCTGCGACCGGTACAACAGTTTGTTTCGCTTTCTCGACTTCGCCATCGTGCTCCCTCGGTAAATGACCCTGCTGCAGCAATCGGTTTCCGGTTTCCTCAGAACGGTATGGTGTCGTCGTCCAGGTCCTGGTTATAGTCCTCGGGCTCCTGGCCCACGGTCTGCTCCTGTCCGGCGCGCGGTCCCTGGCGGTTGCCGCCTCCGCCTCCGCCCCGGTTGCTGTCCAGGAACTGGAAGCCCTCCAGGGTGACCCGCAACTTGCTGCGCCGCTGGCCGTCCTGCGTTTCCCAACGATCGAGCGTCAACCGTCCCTCGACGAACAACTGGCGTCCCTTGGTCACGTATTTCGAGAGGGTTTCCGCCTGTTTGCCCCAGGCCGTGATGTCCACGAAGCACGTCTCTTCCTGCATCTCCCCGGAGGCGTTTCGCCGGCGGCGGTTCATTGCGAGGCCGAACTCACAGACGGGCGTCTGACTGGGCGTATAGCGCAACTGCGGATCCCGCGTCAGGTTGCCGATCAGAAAAACCTTGTTGTAGTTCGCCATCGTATGCCTCCTCGATTAGCCTGCCCTGTGATCGGGGCGCCCCCCGGCGGAGCCGTCCGCCGGGAAGGTGGGGATCACTCTGACTTTTCCTGCGTCGGCGCCTCGCCCGAGGGCTCGGAGGGCTCGGAAACCGGACTGGGCGATTCGGCGGCCACCGGTTCCGCGGTTTCCTCCTGGTTGGTCTCCTCCTCGGGGGTCTCTCCCTCGCCGTTCTCGGGCGGCTCGCCGATAATGTTCTCTTCACCCGAGGGGATCTTGACCTCGAACATCATTTGCTCGGTCATCTTCTCCCGTCGGAGGATGAGCGCGCGCAGCAGATGCTCGGAGAGCCGGACGTTCCTCTCGATGCTTCCCAGGCTGTCGTTCGGCGCCCGGAAGTAACAGAGGATGTAGACGCCGCGTTTGTGCCGCTCGATGGGATACGCCAGCTTTCGATCGTCCCATTTGACCAGGCGGATGATCTCGCATCCGTGGCGCTCGAACAATCCCTTGATTTCCTCGATGCATTCGTTCCAGTGGCTGGAAGCGTACCCGCTTTCCACCAGGAACATGGCCTCGTAGTTTCTCACGTCCCGTCCTCCCTTGCGCTCGCGCGCCGTGTTGCGTTACGGTTCAGGTGAAATCTTACTGTTGAAGCGGTTCATGACCTCGTCGATATCCGATTCGAGCCACGCCGTGACGGCCCCCGCGGCCCGTGATACCATGGCCTCCGCCGGGGCCTGCTCGTCCGGCCGGAAGCGGCTCAGGCAGAACTGCACGGAGTCCTCGCCCTCGAGCGGGCCGACCCCCAGGCGGAGCCGCGGAAACTCGTTCGTTCCCAGCCGCTCGATGACGTCCCGAAGCCCGTTGTGCCCCCCATGCGACCCGCTGCGCCGGAAGCGCAACTGTCCGAGCGGCAGGTTGAAATCGTCGCAGACCACCAGGACATCCTCCAGCGTCGGCTTGTAGAACCTGGCGGCCGCGGCAACGGCCCGGCCCGAGAGGTTCATGTACGTCAGCGGTGCCATCAACAGGGCCTTGCCTCCAGGCGCAGTCACCTCGGCCACGCGCGAGTGAAACTTCTCCCGGTCCAGCGAGGTCCCCGAGCCCTTGCACACGTCCTCGAGCACACGAAAACCCAGGTTGTGCCGGGTATCCGCATACTCGGCTCCGGGATTGCCCAGTCCGATCACCAGCCGCATTGACCTTCCACTTGCTCAGACCCCCGGCTCGGGAGTCGTCCCCGCTGAGCCCCGAGGTGTCGCAGTCCCTACGTTTCGCTCTTGGGGCTTTCTTCTCCAGCTTCTTCTTCCTGCGTCTCCTCTTCTTCCTCGCGTTCGCCGATCAGTTCGGGTTCGGCGGCCGCCTCAGCCTCTTCCGGTGCCGCTTCTTCCTCTTCGTGTTTCTTGGGCAGCGCGACGGTCACCACGAGATACGACGGATCGGTCACGATTTTCACCTGCTCCGGGGTCTCCAGTTGGCCCACGTGTACCGAGTCACCGACGTCCAGCTCGGTGACGACGAGCGGTATCGCCTCGGGAATGTCGCCCGGAAGGCATTCCACCTCCACCTCGTCCAGGAGCTGCTCCGTCACGCCGCCGTGCTGTTCGCCCTGGGCGCTGCCTCGCAGCTCGACTGACACGGGCACGCGGATCATTTCGTCCATGGCGATCCGGATGAAGTCCGCGTGGATGATGCGGGTGTTGTAGATGTCGTGCTGGACGTCGGCCAAGAGCACCCGTTCGGCCTTGGCGCCTTCCAGGTTCAGGTCGAGCATCCGCGTGTGGTGCCGTACTGCCGCGCCCAGGTCGTGATGATCGACCGCCAGGGTCACGGGGTCTTCCTTGTGGCCGTAGACGACGCACGGCACCTTTCCGGTGCCGCGGAGGCGTCGGCTGGCGCGGGTGCCCGTGTCCTCCCGCTTCTCCGCGCTGAGCTTGATTACGTCCTTCATGCGCTGGCTCCTTTCCGGTCTCCACCGACCTTGCGTGCCGGGGGAGTCAATCGTCGTTGACGAAGAGACTGCTCACCGATTCATTGCGATGGATGCGGCTGATGGCCGACCCCAGCAGGTCGGCAACGCTCAGTACCGTGAGTTTCTTCAGTTTCGCCGCCTTTTTGGTCAGGGGGACCGTGTCCGAGACGATCACCTCCTTGATCGGGCTTTCCGCGATGCGCTCCGGCCCGGGGTCGCAGAACAGGGCGTGCGTGGCCGCCACGTAGATCTCGGCCGCCCCGTGTTCCTTCAGCAGTTTCGCGGCCGCGCAAACCGAGCCCGCCGTCGAGATGATGTCGTCGAAGATGACCACGTTCCGATCCTTGACGTCGCCGATCAGCGTGTCGGTGCGGACCCGGGTGCTTCCCAGGCGTTCCTTGTCCACGATCGCCAGCCGCCCGTTCAGGTGCTCGGCGCACACGCGGGCCCGCTTGACGCTGCCGAGGTCGGGCGAGACGACGGTCAGGTCCTGAATCGCCATGTCCCGGAAGTAGTTGATGAAAACAGGCCGGGCCTCCAGGTGGTCCAGCGGCACGTCGAAGAAGCCCTGGATCTGCGCGGCATGGAGGTCGATCGTCAGGATGCGGTCGGCCCCGGCTCCGACGAGCATGTTCGCCACCAGCTTGGCGGTGATCGGAGTCCGGCCCTCGTCCTTGCGGTCCTGCCGGGCATAGCCGTAGTACGGAAGCACCGCCGTGATGCGCTGCGCGGAGGCGCGCCGGACGCAATCCAGGAAAATCAGCAGTTCCATCAGGTACTCGTTCGGGTCGTGGGAAACGCTCTGCACCAGGAAAATGTCCCGCCCGCGGATGTCCTCCTCCAGCTTGATGAACGTTTCGTTGTCCGGGAACCTGCTCAGCGCAGCCTTGCCCATTGGGATGTCCAGGTGGTTGCAGATGCGCTGGCCCAGTTCCGGGTTGCTGCTGCCGGAGAAGATTTTCAGGTCCCGGGTCATGTTATGGCTCCCTGTTCCCGCGGCCGTGTTCGCCCGCTTTCGCCCCGGTCCGCTCGCTGTGGGGGTCGTCAGAGGCGGGTGCATCGACCGAGGCGCCCTGGGGTACCCGCCGGCCTCGGAGTTCGACGAACGAGCGCACCGCCGCCTCGTCTTCGACCACGGCTCCATTGAGAAGGTG
>CAZGEE010000060.1:0-8084 GCA_964525035.1 uncultured Anaerolineales bacterium | reverse complement strand
GCCCCAGCAGACCGGGCAGACGGCAGCGGTCCACCGGGGCATCGCCGAACAGCTCCTCCATCGGCAGCGACTCGAAGGCGATGGCCTCGCTCACCACGCCCAGGGCCTTCAGCAGGCACCCCTTCTCGCCCCCGGCCGCGAGGGTCGCCTCACCGCCGAGCCGCTCCAGCAGCCTCCCGAACAGCACCACGTCGCCCAGCGCCCCGCTGTGGACGGCGAGGATGCGCGCCCGGCGGAGTGCGTTCGAGTCCGTCATTCGATCCACCCTCCGCCGAGGAGGACGTCGCCGTCGTAGACGACCGCGGCCTGACCCGGCGTCACGGCATGGACGCCCTCGGCGAACTCCGCCTCGAAGTCGTCGGGGGCCGTGCGGCGGACCCGCGCGGGCGCGCCGTGGTGGTTGTAGCGCACCTGCACGACGGCGTCGAACCGCTCGGGCACATCCGCGTGCCAGACGGCGCCGACCGCCCTCAGCCGGCGGGAGGCGGCCTCCCTCCGCGTGCCCACGGTGATGCGGGCCGTCTTCGCGTCGATGTGCGTCACGTACAGCGGCACGCCGCCGGCCACGCCCAGCCCGCGCCGCTGCCCGATGGTGAACCGCCCGTATCCGTCGTGCCGGCCGATGACCTCCCCGGCCGCGTTCACGATCTCGCCCGGGCGAAGCGCCCGCGGCGCCCGGCGGGCCATGGTGAAGCTTTCCTCGTCGGACACCTGCACGACCTCGTCGATGATTTCCTTGTTGAGCGTCCCCGGGATAAAGCCCGCCCCGATGCCTTGAATCTTGTGGGGCCCCGCCTGCCCGCCGGAGAGAACCGGGGACCCGGCCGGCTCGACGGCCACCATGCGCACGGAGGGTTTCTTCTGCTTCAGCACCTCGCCGCACCCGGTCAGGGTCCCGCCCGTGCCGACGCCCGCCACGACCACGTCCACCTCGCCGCCGGTGTCCCGCCAGATCTCCTCGGCGGTGGTCCGCCGGTGCGCCTCGGGATTGGCCGGGTTCTCGAACTGGTTCGGCATGAAGGTGTCGCCCCCCCCGGCCAGCAGGCGGCGGGCCTCTTCGATGGCCCCCGACATGCCGTCTTCAGCGGGGGTCAGCACGATCTCGGCTCCCAGCGCGCGGACCAGCTTGCGGCGCTCGATGCTCATGCTCTCGGGCATCGTGAGCGTCAGCCGATAGCCCCGGGCGGCGCAGACGAACGCCAGGGCTACGCCGGTGTTCCCGCTGGTCGGCTCGATGACGTGCGTCTCGGGCGTGATCCGCCCGTCGCGCTCTCCCGCGTCGATCATCGCCACCCCGATCCGGTCCTTCACGCTGGAGAGCGGATTGAAGAACTCCAGTTTCGCCAGCACGCGTGCCTCGGACTCGATGAGCCGCCGCACACGGACGAGCGGCGTGTTCCCGATCGTCTGCGTGATGTCTTCGAAAACCTCGCTCATGGCCAAGCCTTTCCAACGGACGCGACCCGAATGGAATCCTATCGGGAAAAGGCGCCACGGGCAACCGCAAAGGACCGTTTTCCCGGGCTGGCGTGAGAGGCGGACAGGTTCTATAATCCGCGTACCATGGACCGACCGACGGCTTCTGGGGGGCGCCGGGGCGGCGCGTTTGGGGTTGCAGGAGCGTCCTTTTCTGCTACACTCGAGGCGGTGTCCGGGTAGGTGAAGTGTGATTCCGTCATCGGTGAGGATCGGGACATGAAGGCGAAAATGTTCTTCCTGGTGTGTGTCGGCGTGGTGGCCCTGGTGGCCGTGCTCAGCGCGCAGGGAACGTCGGGACTGAACGCGGAGTATCAGACGAGGGCGGCTGCCTTGAAGCCGGACGACGCCCCGGGCCATTTCGAGCTGGCGATGTGGTGCTTCGAGAAGGAGTTGTACGACGAGATGAACGCCGAGGCAGACAAGCTTCTGGATCTCGACAGCGGAGACACGCGCGCGAAATATCTGAAGGCGGTGGCCGACTTCTACGTCTCGGGAGGGTTCCGCCCCGGCACGGAGACGACGGGCGGAATAGGCAGGGAATCCGGCCCCACGCGGGAGCGTGGCGAGACCTCCGCGCCGCAACCGAGGGCTTCGGCGTTCGTCGCCGACCTGACGGAGGAAGAGATCGAGACCTTTTACAGTCAATACGACCAGGAGGCCATCGGCCGATTCCGCCGGGTGTTCCGGACCGTGCTGGCGCGGGATTGTGCCACGAACGAGTGCCACGGCAACAAGTCCACCAGCGGCGCGTTCTACCTGCAGACCCGCAATGCCACGAACAAGGAGAACCTTGCCGAGAACTTCATGGCCGTGGACCGGTACGTGGAACGGATGCGGCCGGATGAAAGCCCGCTGCTGAGGATGGCCCTGGCACCGGCGGAGCGACATCCCGGAGGGCCGGTGTATTCGAGCGAGAACGATCGGCGCTACGTGCAACTGAAGCAATGGGTGGAAAGCCTGCCGGGCATCTGGGACTGACACGTCGGCCCGGACGCCGTGGAACCCGAGGGAGCCCCGCCGGCCTGGGCCGACCGGGGCTCTTGCCGTAATGGGCCGACCGCCCGGAGGTGCGGGACGGAGGAGCATGGTGGGTGCACGCCTGGAACCGCTCGGCCTCGGCCAACTGTTCGACCGCAGCCTCAAGCTCTACCGCAACCACCTTCGTTCCGTCTTTGGACTCAGCGCGCTGGCCTTCGCGGTCAGCTATATCCTCACGAAGCCGCAGATGGTTTCTCTCTGGCCGGCGATCCGGGACGGGCTGGAGCGGACGCGGCTTGCGGGCATCGACCTGGCGAACAGCCCCACCTACTGGTCCGAATTGCTGGGCGGGGTGGTTCTGCTTACCACGACCGTGACCGTGATGACCACCGTGGGGGAAGGACTCGTCGTTCAGGCCGCCTCACCCCTCTACCTGGGCGAGCCCTTCTCCCTGAGGACGTGCCTCCGGAAGTTCGCCGGCAAGGTGCCCCACCTCGTGTTGACCCGCTTGCTGGCACTGGTGGTGTACGGGCTGATCGTGGTGGCGGGACTTGCGGTCATGGCGGTCTCGCTCTACGTGGCGACCGGCTACCTGGCGAGGCTGGGAATGGAACCGATTCAGGCGGCCGTGCTCGCGACCGGCGGGGTGCTGCTGGTCCTGGGCCTTCCGCTCACCGGGCTGGTTCTCTGGCTGGTCCTGTGCTGGGCGCTGGTTCCCGAGGTAGTGGTTCTCGAGGATCGGGCCTATTTCGGCGCGCTGCTTCGAAGCGCCCGGATGATGCGTCTGCGCGATCTCCGGACGCGTCCCGCCCGGCACCTGACGCGGGCGGCCATCCTGCTGCTCGCTTACACGGCCATCTACAGCAGCCTGGACGGGCTGGTGGCCACGCTCTACTGGGTGGCCGGGGCGATTTCGGCCTACCAGTCCGACCTGAGTGTCGCCACGGCCGTCTTTCACGGACCGTTCCATCTCTCGCCCGTCCTGGCGGTACCGTTTGAACTGACGATCACCTTTTTCGACGCGGCCCTGCAACCGCTGGTCTGGTTGGCGATGCTGGTGCTCTACTACGACATCCGGGTCCGCCACGAAGGGTTTGATCTGGAACGTATTGCGGATCGCCTGGCGGCCGAGTCCGAAACCGGGGCGGAACCCGCGTGAAGACCCCCGGCCCGGAACGGGTCTCTCATGAGACACTTGAGCAATTTGCTCGCGGTCCTGCTCCTTGTCGCGCCGGGGATTCTCGCCCCCCCGGCATTCGCGGATTCCTCGTCCGCCGAGACGCTCCGACAGGCTCTGGCCGACCTCGAGGGACGGCTCTCGTCGCTTCCGTCGGCCGATTCGGAAGACCTTCCGGCCGCCCGGGCGGAACTGGGTGAGCTGGCGGCCGAGTGTCATCGGCGCCTTGGCCGCCTCAAGCTTTCGGCCGGCCGGGGTGAGGTCCAGGCGTTTCGCAGCACGTGGTTCAAGAGGTTGCAACGTCTGGCCGAGCGCGCTTCCGGGGCCGGGCAACTCCGGTCGGTGCGCGCCGAGGTGGCATGGCAGCTCGACGCGGCGAGCCGGTCGCTCCGACGGTGGGACGAGGCCGCGCCCCGGTACCTGGAGCGGAAAGCACAGTTCGAACAGGCCCACGCGGAGATGAAGGAAATCCTGGAGGCCGATGAGTTCCAGGTCTCGCGCGACCGCCTCGGCGAGCTGACGCGTCTGTTCGGGACCCGGCTGGACGAACTGTTCCGATGGCTGGGGGTCAGTGAGCGGGACGTCGGCACGTATGCGCAGGTTTTTATGCGGCTGATCCTGGTGGGCTCCGCGGCCTTGTCGGCGTGGGTCGTCACCCGGTGGCTGCTCCGGCGCATGCGCGACCGGGCGGCGCGGCATCCGGCGCGCTCGGAACCCGTGGAGGAAGTGCGTCGGCTGGAGTCGCCCGAGGCGCACGCCGAGGCGGCGAAGCGGGCCGTCGCATCAGGGAACCTTCGCGAGGCGATCCACCACGAGTACCTGATGCTCCTGTCGGCGCTGGAGCGGCGGCACCTGGTGGTCCTGGACCGCACGCGGACCAACTGGGAGTACCAGCGTCGGCTCCTGGCGCTCGGGCAGACGGGGCCGGCCCGTCGCCTGGCCGATCTCAACGGCCTCTACGACCGCAAGTGGTACGGGGGCGAACCGGTCACGGCGGAGGACACGAGGACGTTCGACCGCCTGGCTCGTTCGCTCATGACGGAGGTGGGCTACGAAACGGCTTAAGGGCGTCGCAGTCACCGTCCTGCTCCTGGGCCTGATGATCCTCGTGGCCTTGGTCTTCGGCGGTCGAGAGCAGCCGGGGGGCGCCGGAACATACGCCAGCACGTACAGCCACACCCCGGGCGGCATGTTGGCCGTCTACCGCTTCCTGTCGCGCCGGGCCGAGCCGGTGCCGGAGCGGTGGGAGTTGCCGTGGAGCGCACTGGAGGGAACGGGGAATCTTTTGATCGTCGCGGGCCCCTTGCGCGCCGGGCCTACCGATCAGGAAGCGCAGGCCTTGATGACCTGGGTCGGCCGGGGCAACACGCTCGTGTACCTGGTCGGTCGCGATCGGGCCGTCGACGCCCGCGCCGACGAAAGCCGGGCGCTGGAAGCGGCCCTGAACCTGAAGCCTGACCGGCCGGTCGCCTCCGACGGTGGGGCCGACATTCTGGCGGCGGCCAGGGGGGTGGCCCCGCAGCTTCTTTCGCTGGCCCCTGCCGTGCCGGCCCCCGCAACCCTGGGCATCGACTACGTGGTCTCCTATACGGACCGGGGACTCACGCGGAGCCGACCCGCTTTGCCGCTGTTGGAACAACCCGACGGGACCGTTCACCTCTGCCGGTGGCCGGAGGGGCGAGGCGCCGTGTACGTGGGGAGTTCCAGCAGCCTCTTCTGCAACGAGCTGATCGAGAAGGAGGGCAACTTTCTGCTCTTGCTGAACCTCCTGGCCACGGCCGGGGAGGATCGTGTGCTCTTTGATGAGTTTCACCACGGCTATACCGAGCGCCCGGCGCTGACCACGCCCTACTCGCGGGGCGTGCTGGCCGCCCTGGTGGCGCAGATGATCCTCGTGGGCACGATGTTCCTGGTGAGCCGGGGCCGGCGCTTCGGCCCCGTGCTGCGCCCGCGTCCACGGGGCCGGCGGGGCGGCATGGAATTCGTCGACGCACTCGCGGAACTCTACCGGCGGGGCCGGGCCGGAGGCTACGTCCTGGAGCAACTGTACGACGATTTTCGCGAGCGGGCCGGCCGGGAACTTCGGCTGGGGCGGCGCGCCGACACCAGGCAGTTAGCCGCCGCGGTGAGCGCCCGCACAGGCCGGAGCCTGCAGAGCGTGCAGGACGACCTGAACGAACTGGAACGGGCCGCTACCGGGAAGCGGGTCTCCTCCCGGCGCGTGCTCCGCATAAGTCGGAAGCTTGCGCAACTGGCAAGGGAGGTACTTGCGCCATGAGGGAATTCGCCGACCTGGCCGGCCGGCTGCAGGCCGAACTGGCCAAGAACATCGTGGGGCAGACCGAGTGTATTGAAGAGGTGCTCGTGGGCCTGTTCGCCGGCGGGCACGTGCTGATCGAGGGCGTGCCGGGCCTGGCCAAGACGCTGCTGGCCAAATCCCTCGCGTGGGCCATCAACGCCCCGTACACCCGCATCCAGTTCACCCCCGACCTGATGCCGGGCGACGTCACGGGCACGAACGTCTTCGACCTGGCCGAGAATCGGTTCCACCTGGTCAAGGGACCCATCTTCACCCAGGTCCTCCTCGCCGACGAGGTGAATCGCACGCCGCCGAAGACCCAGGCCGCGCTGCTCGAGGCCATGGAGGAACGGCAAGTAACGATCGACGGCACCCGGCACCCGCTGGGCGAGTTCTTCTTCACCATGGCCACGCAGAACCCCATCGAGTACGAGGGGACCTATCCGCTTCCCGAGGCACAGATCGACCGGTTTCTGCTCCGCACCCTGATCGACTACCCGGCCGAGGCCGAGGAAGTCAGCGTGCTTAAGAAGCACAACGCGGGTCTCGATCCGGCGGACGTCGCCTCGGCCGGGCTCGAGCGCCTGGTGGACGTCGAGAAGGTCCTGCAACTTCGCCGCCGTCTGGGCGACGTCCGCGTGGACGAATCGCTCTACGAGTACGTCGTCCGTGTCGTCGCCGGGACGCGGAACCATCGGCACCTGACGCTGGGGGCCAGCCCGAGGGCCTCGCTGGCGTTCCTTCGGACGTCGAAGGTGGTCGCCGCGATGCGAGGCCGCGACTTCGTGACCCCGGACGACGTCAAGCGGATGGCCAAGCCCGTGCTGCGTCACCGGTTGATCCTGAAGCCGGAGGCCGAGATCGAGGGTGTGGCCGCCGACGACGTGGTCGACCAGGTATTAGCCGAGGTGGAAGTTCCGCGCTGAGTTGCCATGGCCTTCACGGATCGAGCCATTCTCCTGGCGTTCCTCGCCGCCGTGGTATTCACTCTCGGCTTGGTTGGCCCGCTCGTCCAGGTGGGGGGGCGCGACGTCGGTACGCTGGCCTTGGTCGGCGGAGCTGCCATCGACGCCGTGATCCTGGGTCTTTTCGCCCTCGACCGCCGTTCGCTCGGGCGCCGGTCCGCGGCCGATCGCGAGCTCGTCCTGCGCCGCCGGACCGAGGACATTCTCAGCCAGGGCGCCCCGAACGTAGCCCACATCGTGGTCGAGAATCATACGCCTCGGGCCGTCCGTCTCGACGTCAGCGACACGCTTCCACCGTCGTTCGAGTCGATGGATCCCCTGCCCCTGAGCACGGAGGTCCCACCCGACAGCCGGGTCGAGCTCCGGTATCGGTTCCGGCCCATGGTCCGCGGCAACTTCACGCTCGGAGCCCTGCACGTGCGCCGGTACGGCCGTCTGGGACTGGTGACTCGAACCGAGCAGCGCCAGGCCGAGGCGCGCGTCTCGGTCTACCCGGACATCTACGGGATTGCCCGGAGTCGGTTGCAGATGGCCCGCTCGGGCCGCAAGCTGGCGGCCCTTCGCCGCATGAGGCTGCGCGGCGAAGGCCGGGAGTTCTACCGGATGCGGCCCTATGTCCAGGGCGACGACATCCGGCTGGTGGACTGGAAGGCGACGGCCCGTCACCGGGAACCGATCACGCGCGAGTTCGAGCTGGAACGGAACCAGCGGCTTGTCATCGCCCTGGACGCCGGCCGGCTGATGAGCGCCGAGGCGAACCGGCTGACGAAGCTCGACTGGGCGGTCTCCGCGGCCATGGGGCTCGCCAACGTGGCGACGCTCTCCGGCGACCGCGTCGGGCTGCTGGTCTTCTCGAAGGAGGTCCTCTCGTGGCTGCCGCCGCGCAAAGGGGCGGGCCAGTTCCGCCGCGTCGTCGACACGCTGGCCGGGGTCCAAGGCGACCTGTTCGAGGCCGACTATGCCTACGCGATGGGCTACCTGGGCTCGCGCCTGAGCCGTCGCAGCCTGGTGGTACTGCTCACGGACCTGGGGGGCTCGACGGGGTCGTCGGCCCTGTTGGGCCATCTCTCGGCGATGCTGCCCCGCCACCTTCCGGTCTGCGCCACGGTTCGCGACCCGGCGTTGTCGGGGGCGGCCCGCGCGGCGCCGCGAACGTCGTTCGAAGCATTTCGCGCTGCCGCATCCC
>CAZGEE010000059.1:0-8092 GCA_964525035.1 uncultured Anaerolineales bacterium | reverse complement strand
GACATTGGCAGGCGGCACGCCCGCCCGCTGGAGTTGGTAGGCGACGACCGCCGGAAGGTCAAGGCGCAGTTTGTCTTGCCGCGAGGAAACGTGAGGCTCCCCGGCCGCGCCGCAGCGTAGCAGAGCCTCGGTCACGTCGCGCCCGACCTCGTAACAACACGGCCCGATGGCGGGCCCCACGGCCGCGTGCATCCGTGACGGCTCGCCGCCGTTCCGCGAAAGGGCTCTCACCAAGGAACCGATCACCCCCGCCGCCAGACCGCGCCACCCCGCGTGCGCGACGCCGCACCGGTTTGTCTGCGGGTCCCAGACTGCCACCAGCGGGCAGTCGGCCGACAGCGCCACCAGCACAACGCCCGGATCGTCCGTGAGCAGGCCGTCCGTCTCGGCCAGTGCGTTCGCACGGTCGGCCAGGCCGGCGCCTGCGGCCTCCGCGTCGACTTCGCGGACGGCGGCGCCGTGGACCTGTTGCATAAACGTGAGGGCCGTCTCCGGCACCCCGATGGTGGCCGCCAGCGCCCGGCGGGCATCGGGAGAGGCTGCGTCGCCACGAAGGCTGTAGCCGAGATCCGGCCGCCGGCCCGCCTCGCCCCGGGTCATCACCACGGTGGCCCCTTCCGCGCCATCACCTCCCAACGTCAGATGAGGCATGGCGGCCGTTCGAGGTTCCCAGTAGCCTGCCACCGGTGGTGTCCTACGGGCGGACAAGTACTTTCAGCGCGTCGGGATTCTGAGCGGCCTCAATGGCTTCGGCGCCGCGGTCCAGCGGATACTCGGCCGAGGTCAGGCCTTCCAGGTCGATCGCGCCCTCGGCCAGGATCGCCAGGGCCTCGGTAAACGGTCCGCAGCGGGATCCCTGCAACCGCACCTCGTCCACCACCAGCGGACTCAGGTCGATGGGCTCGCCGGCCGCCAGGGTGCTCTTCAGCACGATGGTGCCTCGGGGACGGACGAACTCCATAGCCATTCTGAAACCGTCGACGCTGCCGCTGGCTTCGACCACGACTTTCGCGTCCTTCCGGGGGCGAGCCTCGGAGGCCGGCAGGCAACTGACGCCGAGCCGTTCGAGGCGGCGCAGCTTGTGCTCGTTCATTCCCACCACCAGCGGACGGACCTTCCGGGCCATCAGCACCTGCGCGATGAGCTGCCCCAGTCGCCCGTCTCCGATGACGACGGTTTTCTCCTTGGGATTCGGCTGAACCTGTTGAACCACCTGGATCGCCGCGGCGAGCGGCTCGGCGAAGACCGCCGCCTCGTCGGGGAGCCCGTCATTGACCGCGTGAAGGTTTTCCGCGGGCAGCGCGATTCGATCGGCAAAGCAGCCGTCCCGTCCCTGGATCCCGATGGCCGTGCGCTGCCGGCAGTGGGTCTTCAGCCCGGCCTGGCACATGTCGCACTTTCCGCAGACGCAGTTGATCTCGCCGACCACCCGTCGCCCCGGGGCGGGGGTGCCGCGGCCGGCCCCCTTTGCCACGCGACCGACGAACTCGTGCCCCAGGACCCCGCGGAAGTCCATGTATCCGCGGGTGACCTCGATGTCCGTCCGGCAAATCCCTGCCAGAAGGACCTCGACGAGTGCTTCCCCGGCGGCGGGCCTCGGCTCGGGGTAGTCCGTCCGGAGTTTGAGTGATCCGTCGTAAACGAGTGCCCTCAAGCCGTCCTCCCTCTAGTTGTCGCCGGGTGATGCGTTCTCTGCGGCTGGGCCGTCGGCCCGTTCGACGGATTCGGCACCGGCCTTCGCGTGGGACAGCATCCTGGGCGGATGGACCCAGGCGGCGACCGTCCATCCCAGCACCAGGCCGACCAGAGCGCCGAGAAGGATCCACGCGAATCGGCATTTACGGCTTCGGATTCTATTCAAAGGGCCCTTCCTTTCGCTCCAGCGGGAACAGGTCCGAGAAGATCTCCCGAATCCGCGTACGTTTCTCCCGGCTGACGGTAAAGGGCCATTCCAGGCGCCACTTCCTCTTGGAACCGGCCTGGCCGTAGCCGGCGAAGGGGGACTCGGCGTCGGCGAAGAACTGCTTCCACGCCGACAGGTCCGTTCTCAGGTCGCGCCCGGTCATGTGGCGAAGGCTTTCCGCGGCGGTGTTCCGCACGGCCAGGTTCTGGTCGCCCAGCGCAGCGAGGAGCGTCTCGCCGGCCAAGTCCGTCGGATGCTCTCTCAGTCCCCGCGCGGCGGCCACCCGCACGTCGAGGTCGGGGTCCGACAACGCCGCGTGGGCCAGTGGCGGCACCGCGCGATTAGCCTCTGTCTTTCCCAACGCCTCGGCACAGTCCGCGCGAACGGATGCGTTGGCATCGGGTGTGTCGGGAAGCGGGCCGACATCGTCATCAGTCTTCGGCGCGGCATCCCCCTGCGGCTCGTCCTCCAGGCGGCCCGCGAGCCCGACCGACAGGTATCGCGCCCCGCGAGGGGTGCCCCATGCGCCCAGCGTCCGGGCCGCCTGCGCCCGGGCCATCGGATCAGGATCGCCCAGCAGCGCCAGGCCCACCAGGTCGATGATCTCGGCGGAGGGGTCCTTCCACCGGCTCATGCGGTAGAGCGACTCGCGACGCACGTCCGGCTGCGCCGAGGCGACCGACTCCTTCAGGACCTCGCCGGGGGGCGGGGGAAGGAGGCTCTTCGCGGTCCGGTCCAGGCTGAACGATTCCTCATCCGAGCCGCAGCCCGCCAGGCCCAGGCAGGCCACGCACACGACCGGGAGCAGTTGTGGAATGGTTCGTTGGTATGACGGCAATGTAAGGTTCTCCCGGTTCCTTTTTTTACTGTGTCATTTTTACTGTGTCATTGTTTGCGTGGCCGCGAAGAACTCCTCGGGCTCGACGAGCGTCACGTTGTGGAGCGGCCCGCCGAGGAAACGCTCGCCGACGGTCCGGAAGCGATCCGGGTTGTCGCTGACGTAGCAGGCCATGTCCCCGGAGCCTTCCGGCGCGGCCGATCCTTCGGTCTCCAGCACGTGGGCCACTTCCCGGGCCACCTCCTCGGCGGAGTCCACGAGGGCGACCTCGGGGCCCATGCACTCGGCCAGCGCCGGCTTCAGCAGCGGGTAGTGCGTGCAGCCCAACACGAGCGACCCCACGCGGCCTCGGAGCGGTGCGAGGTACTCGTTCACCGCGGCGCGGACCAGCCGGTCGTCGGGTGTCCGGCCCTCCTCCACGAGCGGGACCAGCAGAGGACAGGCCTTCTCCCAGAGTTCCGCCCGCGGGTCCAGCGCCCGGATGGCCCGGTAATAACTGCGCGACGCGATGGTGGACTCGGTCCCGATGATCCCCACCGGCGCGCCCCGGCGGCTCGCCACCGCTCGCCGGGCGCCCGGTTCCACCACGCCGACGACGGGCACGCCCGCCTCCTCGGCCACGGCGTCCAGACCCGCCGCCGTGGCCGTGTTGCAGGCCACGACGATCAGCTTGGGGCGGAACCGCCGCAGGAAGGCCGTGTCCTCCCGGCTGTAGCGACGCACCGTGACGGCGCTCTTGGTTCCGTACGGCACCCGGGCCGTGTCCCCGAAGTAGACGAACGACTCACGGGGGAGACGGTCCCTCAGCGCAGCCAGGACCGTGAGTCCGCCGATCCCGCTGTCGAATACGCCGATGGCCTGGTCCATCCGTGGTGCCCTTCGGCCCTGGCAGGCCGCTCCCGAGTGCCCGGTTTCGGTTGCCATGGTAGACGTCCGCATCCTTCTTTGCAAGGTTCTACCGCGAAACGCCGAGTGAAGCGGGATCCGGGGGAGCTGGAGGAAGCCGCGACTGTGCCCCTCTTCCGGTGGCAGCGGCTTGTGCAGCGCCTGGGAAACACCATTCCCTTTGCCGCGCGGCCGACAGGGGGCCGGCCGGGTACAAGTGTGCGCTGATGGTTTTTCTCCCGCCGCTCGCTGTTGCCATCGACGCGGCCGCGATCCGTGTCGAGATTCCCGGCCTTCCTGGGATGACCGTCATTGCTTTGTCGGATCGGCCACCTGTCCCAGGAACAGGATCTCGCCGGTTTCCTCATGCGTAATGGCGAACAGGAACGGGTGATCCGCGCGGAAAACCTTGGGCTCCTCCGGCTCCGGCATCGCGGCGCCGAGCATCATCACCGCCGTGGCGGCAGCCGCCTCTGTGCCCTCTTCGTCGACGGCGACGTAGGCCTTGTGCAGGATGCTGCTGATGAAAAGCCGCTCGGCGGTGGTCATGCCGGAGAAATCAGCCCTTTCCGGATCGAAAGCCAGCGACATGCCCATCTTCTTCAGCAGCCGGCTCAGCGAGCACCGGTCGGAGAATTCCCATTTTGGAAGCCGGACTTTGACCTTTGCACGCTGCAACGCTTGGCGCCATGCCTGGAAGGTCTCTGTGGAGAGCTTCTTCTCGACGTCAGCCAGGCCGTCGCGCTTCTTCGGAAGGACCACGAGCATCGACAGGGCATGCCCTTTGTAGGGCAGCCTGAGCAATTGCACCTGGTCGGTCTCCCCGTAGCCGAAGCGGGTCTCCTGGTGCATCATCGCCACGTCCGCGGTGCGGTCCGGGGAGACGTGGAAGGGGGCGTCCTTGGTGGCCCGTTTCGAGAACGTCTCCGCCCAGTTGCTTTTGAAGTACACCGCGTTGGTCAGCACCAGGCGGATCGGGCCGCGCAGCGCCGACGGTGGCACGAGGTCCTGGATCTTTTCCCGGGTTTTCTCGCCCACCCACTTGTTGATCGTCGCGGCCGCCTGGTCGGGCTCGTTGAAGTCCACGTGGCGGAGCGTGGCGCCGAACTGCTCCTCGACGGTCCGGACGTATGCGTCGCGGAAGGGATAGCCTTCCTGCGGCCACAACGCGTTGGCGACCACGAGTTCGTACACGGGTTTCTTCTCGCGGACCATCTGGCCGCGTTCCCGGCGGACGACCGGCCGGGTGGGCACGTCGTTGAGCGTCTCGAGCAGTTGGGCATACGCTTCCGGGAGCGCGGCCGGGGCCAGCGGATAGTGCAGTGTACCGGCCATCTGTTCTGCCGTCTGTTCGCGAGCGCCGGCGTACGTCATCGCCAGGGCCGTATGAATGCTCGCCGGGGAGAAGAAGCGATTGCCCTCTTCCTCGGCCAGCCGCGCGTACAGATCGAAGGCGAAGGCATTGCTTCCCTGCACGACGCGTTCGGGGGGATCGGCCTTGGCCTGGGCCTCGACCGCTCCGGCCGCCGCGGTCGCCGATCCAAGTGCGACGGCAAGAAGCAGTGACGCTACGGTCTTCGTTCTCATGTCCGTGTCCTTTCCTTCATCCCGTTCGTCTTCGTCCGGCACGGGACCTCTGTTTTGCATCTACCACGATGCATTATCCCGCGCCGATAATCAAGCTTTCGACTGCGGGGCCTTACTCTTCTTGGATGCTCGATCCGGGAAGCGGTTGCAGGGAAATCCATACCTGAAGGCGTGGGTTTGGCTTGTTCTGAAACCGGTTGCGCCCTTGACGACACCTTGCCGGCGGGATTCTTGACAGCACCGGGCTGCGGGCCTATAGTAACGCGCTTCGAGGTCTCGCGCGGAAATCGACCGGGGCGACTGAATGGCGGACTGGCTTCAACAATGTCGGCAGCGCGTGCTCCTGATGGACGGCGCGATGGGGACCAACCTCCATGCGCGGGGACTGCCGCCAGGCGAGTGTCCCGAGAAGTGGGCGCGCGAACACCCTACGGTCCTCTCGGGCATTCACCAGGAGTTTGCGGATGCCGGTTCCGACGCGCTGTTAACGTGCACGTTCGGCGGATCGCCGCTCAAGCTGGCCGCGGCCGGACTGGACGGAGAAACGGAGGCCTTGAACTGGGCCCTGGCGCGTGTGGCGCGCGAAGTCGCGGGTTCGGCGATCGTCCTGGGGGACATCGGGCCGTGCGGCGAGATGCTGGAGCCGCTGGGCAGTCGCACGCGCGACGAGGTGCGCGACGGATTCGGTCGGCAGGTGGTCGGCCTCGACGCCGTGGTGGACGGTTTTATCATCGAAACCATGACGGACCTTAACGAGGCATTGCTGGCGCTGGAGGCGGCGAAGAAGATCTCCCCCGAAAAACCCGTCCTGGCCAGTCTGAACTATGAGAAGGACGCGGACGGGCAAGGTTATCATACGATCATGGGAGTGGACCCGGCCACCGCGGCCCGGGAACTGCAGGACGCGGGGGCCGATGCCGTCGGCGCGAACTGCGGAACCGGCATCGAGGACATGATCGGGATCGTGGAGCAACTGGCCTCGGCCGCGGAGGTCCCGGTGTTCGCCGAGCCTAACGCCGGGATGCCCAAGCTTCGCCAGGGTCGGACCGTGTTCGAGCAGTCTCCGGAGGACATGGCCGCCAGGCTGGGCGAGCTGGTCTCCGCCGGCGCACGTCTGGTCGGCGGCTGCTGCGGAACGACGGCCGAGCACATTCAAGCCATGAGGGCTGTTCTCGATGGAATGCAGCCTCGGTCCTAGCGCGGGCCGTCCCCCGGAAGTCCGGGGCGCCGGTCCCAAGAGAGTGTGGCACCAGAATGGCCGAGAACGTGACCGACTATTGTAAAGACTGCGACGCCAAGTGCTGCAAGTACTTCACGGTGCCCCTGGACGCGCCCGAGGACGAAGAGGACTTCGACGCCTTCTATTGGTATATCCTTCACGAAGGCGTCAGTATCTTCATTGACGACGAGGGCGACTGGTTCATTAACATCGAGAACCGCTGTGGCGCACTGGACAAGAACAACCGGTGCCGGGTCTATTCCAGGCGTCCGCAGATTTGCAGGGACCATACGCTGGAAGTCTGCGAGAAGAGCGAGGAACCGTACGATTTTCGCGAACACTTTTTTACCGCGAAACAGTTGCAGAGCTATGCCCGCAAGTTCCTGGCTCGCAAAGAGGCGATCCGACGCCGGCGCAGCCGGGCGGCGAAACGAGCGTGGCGGCGCCGCAGGGCCGCTCCGCAGGGGAAAAGAAAGAAGACGCGCCGCAAGGCGTAGCGATTCGGGGGGCGGGTCATGAGACGATGGATTCTATGGACGCTGCTGATGGCGGTCGGAATGGGTTCGACGGCGTGCCGCAGCGCAACGGGCATCTTCCTGCAGCCGGCTACGTTGTACGCCGACTCGCGGACGGACGCCGGTGACGGCTTTACGAACCGCAGCCCGCAGTGGGCCTGGCACGAGGAGCCCGTTACCTTCGATTTCGCGCCGGACCCGGCCTCGGCGGATTACGCGATCTACCTGTGGCCCGACGGGTCGAAGCAGTATGTGACCCGGAGTGACGAATTCGGAGGCTATTTCCGCGGGGTGGGGGTCTTCAGAGCGGGCGCGGAACCTCGAAAGAACACCGTCCGCGCCGAAGCTTACACGGTTCGGGGCGCCAACGACTGGTACTACGACAAGGATCGGGACGAGTGGGTTCACCACCGCATGAAAACCGACGAGGCCGACTGGCCCGCCGGGTCCGCCGAAATGGAGATCATCTGTTATCGCAAGGAGGTCAACATCCCGTTTCCGGCGGATAAGCCCGTGGAAAGAGTGGAGCTGCGCCTGACGCGAGCCGATGGAACGCGATCGGTCCACGAGGTTGAGTTCCCCGGCGACGGGGGAGCGCCGGAGATTTTCGGCCCGGACGATGACGGGATGTACCACGTCCGGTACGCGCCGACGTGGAAAGAAGTCAGTCGCACGGGGACCACGCGCGTAGAACTCGTGGTGACGTGCACGGACGGAAAGCGCAAACTCTTCGAGGACACGGTCGACACACCCTGAGCCCGGACACGGCGGCCGGGCACCGCCGGCCGGACTTTTTTCGCAGGGAGCACGATGGCAAAGGGACGGCCTCCGAAAGGCACGCGCGACTTCTTCCCGGACGCGATGCGGCGTCGCAGGTACCTGGAGGACGTGTGGCGCAAGGTCAGCCTCCGGGCCGGGTTTCAGGAGGTGGACGGGCCGATCTTCGAGCCGCTCGACCTGTACGTCCGGAAGTCCGGCGAGGAGATCGTCGGGCAACTCTACGATTTCGAGGACAAGGGCGGTCGGCGGATTGCGCTGCGGCCTGAATTCACCCCCACCCTCGCCCGCATGGTCGTCGCAAGGCAGGCGGCCCTGCCGAAGCCGGTCAAGTGGTTCAATATCTCGCGCGTGTGCCGTTACGAGCG
>CAZGEE010000058.1:0-8111 GCA_964525035.1 uncultured Anaerolineales bacterium | reverse complement strand
GTGACGGCCCGTGTGCGGCGCATCCAGGGGGCGAAGAACGCAGCCATGCAAAGGTAGCCGATGAATCCGCCCAGGCCGATGAGGAGGAAGCTCCAGCCCGAGAGGTACGCCTGGGCCGCGTTGCCTGTCATGGTGCCAGCGCTGGTCATGAGCATGAAGATGCTCGTACCCATGAGCCACCAGGTGCTCTTGCACCCCATGCGGACGTAGTCGCTGATGTTCTTGCTGATGCTCTTGCAGAGCCAGCCGACCACGACCATGAGCACGAAGTAGCCGATCATCACGCCGATGTCGACCGGCCCCATTTCCCACGACTCAAAGTCGACCAGGGCTTGCGCCCAATCGATGACCCGTCCGATCATTTGCGGTCCTCACAAGAGAGATAGGATGTCGGCGTTTCCGCACGGGACTGACCGTGCCGGTTCCTGCGATTCGGAGGCCTCAGGAAGCCCGGTTGCGGTTGCCGGATCTTCCGTCGCGGTTCCGTTCTGCCGGCGTCACAAGGCTGCCGCGCACCAGTGGGCCTTTTCAAGAACCGTGATTTTGCAAGAAGCAATAGGCCGGGATACTAGCAGGTTGCCGTAGACCCGTCCAGTGAATTCAGGCCCGGGGGGAGGGGGCCGCGATCTCACTCCGTCGCCCCGTGCCGGCCGGGAAAACGGTGAAAACGCCGCCTTCACTCACGGTTCGCCGGGCGGGAGGGCTTCGGTGATTCGAGGTTGTCGGCTATTCCAGGTTGGCGTGGCGCTGCTCGAGTTGCTCGGCCGTCAGGCCCAGCGCCCGGCCGACCTCCAGTGCGATGGCGTCGGTGAGGACCAGCAGACTCTGCTCGAACAGCGAACCGGCATACTGGATGGACGGTCGCCCGCGGTCCGGGGCGTTCTTATACGGCGCGTCGAGCACGAGCCGGATGTCGGCCAGCCGCGCGATCGACGACGCCGGATTCGCGGTGATGGCGATGACGTGGGCCCCCGCCTCCTTGGCGACGCGGCTGACCAGCACGGTGACCTGGGTTTCGCCGCTGCCGGAGCAGACGAGCAGGCAGTCGTCCTTGCCGATGCCGGGCGTCGTCGTCTCGCCCACCACGTAGGCCACCA
The DNA here is from genome assembly GCA_964525035.1 of uncultured Anaerolineales bacterium. GTDB lineage: Bacteria > Planctomycetota > Phycisphaerae > FEN-1346 > JAACEH01 > CAZGEE01. The sequence goes on along the minus strand of CAZGEE010000058.1, from coordinate 7,014 downwards.
GGCCCAGCTGCATAAGGCGCATCGCGAAGGCCCGGGCCATCAGGCCGGACCGTCCCCCGCCGGCGACATAGATCCGCTTGGCCTCGAGCAGCTTCTCCACAATGGGGTTTACGTCCTCGGACCGGACGGGGTCGAGGACGCTGCGGACCTCTTTGAAGATCTGGTCGACGTTGGCGTGGAATTTCATGCTTTTTCCGCCGTCTCTTTGAGTTTCTCCAGAATGCGAAGGATCCGCCGGGCCGAGGTCCGGCGACGATAGTTCCGGTGCACCTCGCGAAAACGGATGACTCCCCGCGCGTCGATGACGAAGACCGCCGGATGAGGAATACCGCTGCGCGCGCCCAGCAGCCGGTTCCGGACGCCGTACGCGTCGATGGCCGAACCGTCCGGGTTGCACAGCAACGGAAACCCGATGCCCAGTTCCTCGGCCAGGCGCCGGCTGAGCCGCGGCGGGTCGACGCTCAAAGCCACCAGGGACGCCCCATGGGCCGCGATGGCCCTCACGGATTCCTGGAGCCGCGTGAGTTGCCGGCGGCAGTACGGACACCAGTGCCCCCGGTAGAATACCAGGACTACGGTTCCCCGGCGCCGCAGGCTCTCCAGGGTGACCGGGTTGCGGTCCTGGTCGACCACGGCGAACTCCGGAGCCCTTTGTCCGACCGAAGGTACGGCCATGCTCGTTCTCCCGCAGCGAGGCTATCCATACCGGCGCCGTTTGACCAGTTTGTCCACCGGGCGACGGCCTGCGCGCGATCGCTTCACCATCCCGGTGCGCTTATGAGTCGCCGGTCGGGGCTTGGTTCAACGCCCGGCCCACCGCTTCCAGGACCGCCTTCTTCGCCTCGGGCAGGGGCATCGCCAGTTGGCAGCCGGCCGCCCGGGCATGGCCGCCGCCGCCGAATCCCGCCGCGATCTCGGCCACGTCCACGTCCCGCTTGCTGCGCAGCCCGACGCGAATCACGTCGTCCAACTCCACGAACAGGATACCCACGAGGACGCCACGCACCCGCTGGCACTCGTCGATGACGTTTTCGGTGTCCGACGGCTCGGCGCCCGCCCGGGCGAACATCTCCCGGGTGATTTCGAAGTGGGCCACCTTGCCCTCGAACGCCAGAGTCAAGGTGCCCAGGGCCTCGCGAATCAGCCCCATCTTCTCGGGCGTCGCCGACTGGAAAAGACGCTGGTAAATGGCGGGGACGTCGGCCCCCAGTTCCTGGAGCCGGGCGGCCAGGCGGTAGACTTCCGGGTTGACGTTCGGAAAGCGGAACCAGCCGGTGTCGCTGGCCACCGCCACGAACAGCGCCTCGGCCATGCCGGGGGTGATGGCTACTCCGGACTCCCGGAGCATGCGGAAAACGATCTGCCCCGTGGCGGCCGCGCCCGAGTCGGCCAGCTCCGCCTGCTGCAGGTCGTCCCGGGTGACATGGTGGTCGACCACCAGCACGCGCCCGGCGTTGGCTTCCACCCAGGGAGCCATTGTGTCGAGTTGTTGCCACGTTCCCGTGTCGAGCACCGCCACCAGGTCCCACTCCCGTGGGAGCTCCTCGGGGCGGACGTCCCGGCCGAGCACCTCGAACCGGTCCACTTCCGCGAGAAAGTCGTACGTCGACGGCGGCGGGGAAGGAAGCACGGTGCGGACCCGCTTTCCCCTCGGGGCCAGCGCCTCGGCCAGTGCCGCCAGGGACCCCAACCCGTCCCCGTCGGGTTTCCGGTGCGTCGTCATGAGCACGCGGGATGCGCCGGTGAACCTGCGCCAGGCGGTGCGGTAATCCATGCGCGATCCTTTTGCGTTCCGTTGATTTGCGAAGGCCACCTCTCGGGAGGCTATGATAGCAGCCCCGAACGGGCCCGCCTACGACCTTCTCCGAGGACGCGCCCGCGGCGCCCGCGCAAAGACGCGGCCTGCACCCAACCGAGCGCAGGCCGTGACGTTTCATTCAGTGCAGGAAGAGGCCGCATCGGTCAGGCCTGCGTGATGCAATCCACCGGGCAGACCTCTGCGCACGCCCCGCAATCGGTGCACTTCTGAGGATCGATCTGGTACTTGTCCTCGCCCTGGCTGATGGCCCCGACGGGGCATTCCGGCTCGCACGTCCCGCAACTGACACATTCGTCCCCGATCACGTAAGCCACTTCGGCCTCCTTTCGACAAAAAAAGGTCCCTCTGATCTGTTCCTTGCATGCCGTGCCGGATGCTCCGGTCAGACGGCCACGACTTCTTTCACCTCGGGAATCACTTCCTTGAGCTTCCGCTCAACGCCCATGCGAAGGGTCATCTGGGCGCCGGGGCAACCGGCACACGCCCCTTGAAGACGCACTTTTACCGTTCCATCCTCAACCGCGACCAGCTCGATATCTCCCCCGTCCGCTTGAAGGTATGGGCGGATTTCGTCAATGACCTGTTGCACTCGTTCCTTCATATTTTTCTTCCCCCATCCGATCGCATTTGCGCTATTTGCCCGGCCGCCAACATCCCTGACATTATACGGCTCTCCGGCGAAAAGTCCATGCCCCGGTCTACCGAGGGCCGGTTCCTTTCCGGGTTCCGTTCGAGGCCAGGGTGGTCCGTATTGTTTCGCAGTCGCGGCTCACCTGTTCCCTGAGGTCCGCCCCGCTCCGGAAGACCTGCTGGTCGCGGATGCGCTGCACGAACTGAAGCCGCACGGTCCGACCGTAGAGCTTGCCGTCGAAGTCCAGGAGGAAGGCCTCCACGACCGGGAGCGGCAACTCGCCGAAGGTCGGTTCCCGCCCGACGCTGATGGCGGCCGGGACCGGCTCGGTCGACTCGGATTCCCCGTCGGGGAAGAGGGCCCAGCCGGCGTAGACCCCGTCGCCTGGAACGATGAAGTCGCCCCCGGCGAGGTTCACCGTGGGGAACCCCAGGCCCCGGCCGCGATGGCGACCGTGAACGGCCCGACCCTCGAACTCGAATGGTCGGCCGAGCAACGTGCGTGCCTCGTCCAGTCGTCCCTGCCGGATCGCCCGGCGGATGCGCGTGCTGCTGACCGGCTGCCCGCCCACTTCGATGTTAGGAACCACCTGGACGCCGAAACCGAGCTCACGGCCCATGCGCTCGAGCAGGGCATGGTCGCCTTTCTGGGCGTGCCCGAAAGCGAAGTCGGATCCTTCCACGACCCACCCGGCGCCGACGGCCCCGACGATGATCTCCCGGACGAATTCCTCGGCGGGCATGCGCAGGACGGGGAGGGGGCCGTCCGGGCAGATGACCGCGTCGACGCCCAGGGCTTTGAGCAATTCGAGTTTCCGCCCAAAGCCGAGGATGCGGTCCGGGGCGTGTTCCGGATGGAGAATGGCGTCCGGGTGCGGGTCGAACGTAAACACGACGGCCCGGCTCGATCTTTCGCGGGCCGCGGTGACACACGTCCGCAGAACCTGCTGGTGGCCCAGGTGGATCCCGTCGAAGTTCCCGATCGTCAGCGCGGAACCTCGGAATCGCTTTTCGAGCGAGAGGCACTCTCGGATCAGTTCCATGGGAGCGCGACCGCCGATCCTTGCGCGTGGAACGAGCCCCGGCTTCCGTCTTCACCGGGAGACCGAGGGGGGCGGCCGCGTTCGCTGGCGCGGTCGCCCCCGGCGATCCCGTTCAAACCCGCGCCCACGCCTGGTTCATGGTCCGCTTGGCGTTGGCCAAGACGATCTCGGAGCTCTCGTTCGGCAGCGGCTTCACCTCGAACGAGACCACCGGCTGTTTGCCCTCGGCCAGGTACCCGATCTCGAAAAGCATCTTCAGCCACTCGGTAAGTTCGTCGACCCCGTTGGGGCTGCCGGGATAGCTGAACCGCGGGTGCTGGTCGCCGTAGGCCGGATCGTTCTTGTCGGCGGTATAGCAGTTCCCCACGTGGGCGTGGACCAGGTGCTCCTTCACGGGCGTCAGGTTGTCCCGGATGGGCTCGCCCAGCAGCGGCTGGTGCGACAGGTCGACCAGGAGGCCGAAGTTGTCGCGGCCGACCTCGTCGGCCAGCCGGGCGGCCTCGCGGCTCTTGCCCAGCAGGGCCCGCTTGTCGACGTCCGTGTCGAACGTTTCCAGGGTCACGCCGAGGTCGCTCTTGGCCGCCGCGTCGCAAAGCTCCTGCAGGCTCTTCACACAGGATTTCCAGGCGTCCTCGTAGGAAGCGCCGTCCTCGAGTTGCCCCGCCAGGATGGCCATGGCGCTCGAGCCCATTTCCTGGCAGAAGTCCAGTTCCTTCGTCAGGGCGTCGACGGCCTTTTTCCGGGCGCCCTCGTCCACGCTGTTGATGTTGAGCCCGCCCCCGAGCACGGAGGGTTGCGCCGCGTAACACACGGTCATGGCGGACTGGTCCAGCATCTCCTTGACCTGGCGGCGCGTGTTCTGATCCTGGATTTTCATGATCTCGATAGCCGTGAAGTACGGGTCCTTGCACGCGGCCTCGACGCTCTCCAGGACAACCTTGTTGTCCTGTTTCATCGCGGCCGGGTAGGCCATGAAGTGAACGAAGCCCATCTTGAGGTATTTGTACATCGGCTCTTGCATGGTGGTTTCCTTTCTTCTCTGGTTCCTTTGCTGACGACATGCCCTGCTCGCACCGGGGGAGCATAGACAAGCGGCGTACTGTACCGCGCCCGCGCGTCGTACGCAACCTTCCTCCGCGCCTCTTTTTTGCGGGCGCGGTCCGGCGTCCGGCGACGTCGGCCGTTTCTGCCCCCGTCCCGCGCTGGGCTCCGTCTTCGTTCCGGGCGACCCAACCGATGGTTGCGCCGGTGCAGCAAGCCCGGACTTCGGCCTTTCGGTCGTCTGCGGAGCGGCTTATAATCCGTCTCGTTGAGTCCCGTTTCGAAATGTGACGGAGAAGGGGGCCGAGGAGCGCCCCCGGGCGGCTTTCGGTGAGAGCTCTTCGTGGCGAAGGCCGCGGTTTCATGCGGCACCGGTCCGGGTGCCGCGGGTTTCAAGGGAGTACGGCATATCGCAATGTCCTTTTGGAGGAACGATCATGCGGACATTCGGAATCGTCTCAGTTCTCGTGGCTCTGCTGGTTGGTGTGTGGGTCGGGCCCCTCGGAGCGGCGGAGCAGAAAGTCGTCCCGATCCAATCGGTGACCCTCGGGGAGCACCGGGAGTTCCGCGTCAACGGCAAGCCGTTCCTTCCCATCATGCTCTGGCTGCAGAGCCACAACCGGATCGCCGACGGCAAGGCCGCGGCCGTGAACACCTTCTGCGCCAACGGCGGCGACCTCGGCGATAAGGCCTACCTCGACGCCCTGGCCGAGAACGACCTCTACGGGGTGCTGAGCGTCTCGGACGGGGCCGCGGGGCTGAAGTCCCACCCGCACCTTCTCGGGTGGATTCACGGCGACGAGCCCGACATGCCGCGGAAGAAAAGCGACGCAACCGTCAAAGCGGCCGACCGGATGAACGTAAATCCCAAGACGCCCTACGCCCGCATCGTGGACGGAGAGCCCCACAGTTGGACGGCTCTCGATCCCCTCAACGGGGCCGAGTTCACCATCAAGCTGGACAAGCCGGTGACTGTCGAGCGTTTGGCCGTGTGGCTCACGCTGAGCGGCGAGATGCCGGTGGCCAGGAAGATGGTGTTCCGCGGGGACGGAGAGAAGCTGCTGGAGGCGGAGCTGGAGAAAAAGAAGGGGGAGCAGGCGTTCGAGCTACCGAAGCCCGCGACCTTCAAGGAACTCGCCGTGCGGGTGACCGAGACGCATGAGGGCGGACAGGACTGGGGCTCGATCGGGGAAATCCAGGGCTACGACGCCTCGGGCGACAACGTTCTGCTTAGCCAACCGTATTATGCGCCGAGAACCGCGGCCGAGGAGCTGGCCGAGACCTACCGGCGGATCAAGTCCGTCGATCCGGGGCATCCGGTCCTGATGACCTTCACCGCGCACTTCATGAAGTCGAAGACCGGCCGGTACGACCTCGAGGCTAAGAAGCGCGTCTATCCGCAACAGGTCCAGTACTGCGACGTGGTCGGGTTCGACACGTATCCCGTGTACGGCTCCGGGATGCCCAAGGACCTGTGCGACGTGGCCGAGGGCGTCTCGGAGCTTCGCGAGATCGGGGGGCCCAAGCGGCCGGTCTACGCCTGGATCGAGACGAACAAGGGCAGCAAGTGGATGACCTACGAGAAGCAGCTCGACGTCAAGCCGATCCACACCCGCTCGGAGACGTGGATGGCCCTGATTCGCGGGGCGACGGCCATCGGCTACTTCACCCACGCGTGGCGGCCCGAGTACACCCAGTTCCGGCCCAAGGGCGAGATGCTCGAGGAATTGAACCGCTTGAACAGCCAACTCGCCCGCCTGGCGCCCGCGATTCTCGCCGCGCCGGCCGAGCGGGAGGTGGCGATCGAGATGAAGGAGGGCACGAACTGTCACCTCAAGGCGACGCAGCACGACGGGGCACTCTGGATCTTCGCGCAGAACCTTGACCTGGGCCCGAACGTCGAGAAGCTCGGACAGTTCGACCCGATCAGCCCCCGCAGCGCCACGGGCATCATCACCGTCGAGGGGCTGAAGGAAGGGGCGACCGTCAAGGTGGTCGACGAGGGTCGGGCCATTGAGGCCGGGGCCGGGCGGTTCACCGACGACTTCGATCCGCTGATCGAGCACGTGTACCGGATCGAGTTCTGAGTTGACGACGGTTCGGGTCCGCGGGGGGGTGCCGAAAGCCGAGGTACTTCCCAAGGGCGGCCCGGCAACGCGACAAAAAAGCGGGCGACCCTTCGAATTCGTTCAGGGTCGCCCGTTCGCTTTACCGTTGGAGGCGGCAGTGGGATTCGAACCCACGAATAACGGATTTGCAATCCGTCGCCTTAGTCCACTTGGCTATGCCGCCCCGAGATCCAATCTGCACGCCCGCTCCGCACGGGCCAATTCGCTCCTTGCCTCGACCATTGGCAGGCCCGGAGAAAACGCATTATAGTTTCCCCGCGCGCCGGGGTCAACCAATCCGCCCGGAGCGAGCTCACACCGGGTGCACGTCACGTTTGTAGGTAGCCCTCAGGCGGCCAGGGGCTTTTTGTTC
>CAZGEE010000057.1:0-8112 GCA_964525035.1 uncultured Anaerolineales bacterium | reverse complement strand
ACCGTGAGGAAACGAATCTCCGGGTGGTCCCCCGCGGCGATTTCCGCATCGGCGTCGGCGCTGTGGACGACCGGCCAGTACATGTTCGATTGCCCCGAGCAGAACCACACGTCCCCGACGAGGACGTCGCGGAAGCCGAGCCGATTCGATCCCTGTACCGTGAGTTCGCAGGCCGCGCCCGCCGGCAGCGCGTCAAGCCGGACGCCCCAACGACCCTGCTTGTCGGTCACCGTTTGCGCCCGCCGGTTCGCCTTGGCCTGTGCGCTGTTGGGGGACTCGGCGGCGCGCAAGGTGACCTCGACCTTCTCTCCCGGGTCGGCCCATCCCCACACGGGAACGGGCTCGTCCCGCTGAAGGACCATGTGGTCGGAGAAGATCCCGTGCACCCGCACCTCGGCCGCCGCCCGGTGGCTCGGGCATACGGCGGAGATGGCGCAGAGTACAGCGGCAGCCAACTTCATGACGGGGCGCATCGGATGCACCTACTGGAATCAGAACTGTTCCAGAAATCGCAAGTCGTTCTGGTAGAAATGGCGAATGTCCCGGATGCCGTACTTCAGCATCGCCGGACGCTCGATGCCGAAACCGAAGGCCAGGCCGGTCACCTGCTCCGGGTCGTAGCCGACGGCCTCCAGCACGTTGGGGTCGACCATGCCGCACCCCAGAATCTCCATCCAACCGGACCGCTTGCACGCCGGGCATCCCTTGCCGCCGCACAGAAGGCAGGAGACGTCCATCTCGGCGCTCGGCTCGGTGAAGGGAAAAAACGAGGGCCGAAAGCGCGTCTCGGTCTCCGGGCCGAAGAAGGCGTGCACGAACATCGCGAGGACCGTCTTCAGGTGGGCGAAGGTAACGCCCTCCTCCACCCAGAGCCCCTCGAGCTGGTGAAACATGTTGCTGTGGCCCGCGTCGACGGTGTCGGGCCGATAGACCCGCCCGGGACTCACGACGCGGACCGGCGGAGGCGTGCTCTCCATAACGCGGATTTGGACGGTGGAGGTCTGCGTGCGAAGCAGCAGGTCGTCGCGGATGTAATAGTTGTCCAGCGGATCGCGGGCCGGGTGCTCGGGCGGAATGTTGAGGGCGACGAAGTTGTGCCAGTCGTCCTCGACCTCCGGCCCGCTGACGACCAAGGTGCTGCACACGCGGCTGCGGGCGCTGGCGACCGAGAACCCCAACTGCCTGAAAACAGCCACCATCTCATCGCGCGAGCGCGTGACCGGGTGAAGCCGACCGACGCGGGGGCGTCGACCCGGCAGGGTCACGTCCACCGTCGGTCCGGCCCGTCGGGGCGCCTCTCCGGCCAACTGTTCTTTAAGCGCCTCGATGCGCTCGGCGGCCGTCCGTTTGAGCTCGTTCACCGCCTTGCCGAACGCGGGCTTTTCCTCGCGCGGCAACTCGGCCAGCCTGCTCATGAGGTCCTGGATCTTACCGCGCGACCTCCCCAGGAACTCGACCCGCAGTTGCTCGAGCGCGTCGAGGTCCCTGACGTCCGACAGCTTCGATTCCAGCTCTTTACGGACCTTGTCCACGAGGTCGGCCACGGAGTGCCTTCCTAGGCCGCCAGGGCTTTCTGGGCCTGTTCGACGAGCTTGTCGAACGCGGCCGGGTCGTGAATCGCGATTTCGGAAAGCATCTTGCGGTTGAGGCGAACGTCGGCCTTGTTCAGGCCGGCCATGAACCGGCTGTAGTTGAGGCCCCGCTGCCGGCAGGCCGCGTTGATGCGGATGATCCAGAGCCGCCGGAAATCGCGTTTGCGGGCCCGCCGGTCGCGCCAGGCGAAGGCGCCGGCCCGGCGGACCGACTCCTTGGCCGTGCGGTACAGCTTCGATCGGCCGCCCACCATGCCCTTGGCGCGTTTCATGGTGCGCCGTTTTCTCTGATGTCGCTGAACACTCGATTTTGTCTTCGGCATATCCACCGCCTCCTTCACACGGATCGAGGTCGCGGACTTGTCCACGCGGAATCAACTCGCGTGAAGGCCGTCTACCGCGCCATGGCCTGCTTGTATCGCCTTGCGTCCGTCTTGTCCAGCGTCGCCTTGCGCTTCAGGGTACGCCGGCACTTACTGGTCTTGCCGCTCATCAGGTGGCTCTTGCCGGCCCGACGGCGAAGCACCTTCTTGTTCCGCGTCACGCGGAACCGCTTGGACGACGCTTTGTGTGTTTTCGTTTTCGGCATCGATTCACCTCGCAAACTCGTTCATCAAACTGGCCAATCCGGGCCACGCGACACCGGCCCGGGTACCCTGTGTTTTCCCCCCGCCGATCCGCCGCAAGGACGATAGCCCTTCCTTGCGGGCCGACAAGCGGCGCCCCGTCACGAGGATTGCTGCGACTTTTGCGGCGCCAGCATCAGGTTCATCCGTCGTCCCGCCATCCGAGGCGGGCTTTCGACCTTGGCGACGTCCGACAGCCGATCGACCACGGCCTGCATGTTCTGCTTTGCGTAGTCGACGTGCGCCATTTCCCGGCCCCGAAACATCAGGTTGACCAGTACTTTGTGACCCTTTTCAAGGAACTGTCGGGCCTTGCGCACCTTCACGTCCAGGTCATGCTCGTCGGTTTTCGGTCGGAGCCGAATCTCCTTGACCGAGAATTGCTTCCCCTTGTGCTTTCGCTTGCTCTGGCGATACTTGAATTTGCTGTAGTCCATCAGCCGGCACACGGGCGGCCGAACGTTCGGGGCCACCTCCACCAGGTCGAGCCCTCGATCCTGGGCCAGCCCCAGTGCCTCGTCACGATCCAGCTCACCCAGTTTTTTGCCGTTCTCATCGATTACGATCAGCGGCGACAGACGAACCTGCTGATTCACCCGCTGTGGCTGCGTGTATTTAGGAATGGTCGTGTTCCTCCTCAAGAGCCTTGTCAGGAAACTTGCTCAAGGACGCGCGTCTGGCCGAACGAGTCGATTTCCTGCAGCGCCGCCCGGGCAAACGCGTCCACGCTGATCGCGCCCACGTCTCCGGCCGTGCGCTCCCGAACCGACACGGTTCCGCCGTCGGCCTCACGCCCCCCTACGATAAGCATGTACGGGACTTTCTGCAACGTGGCGTCGCGGATTTTCGCGCCCACCTTGTCGCTTCGAAGGTCCGCCTCGACCCGCAGCCCGGCCGCCTTCAAGCGGCCCCGCACCTCCTCCGCGTACTCGCTGAACTTCTCGCTCACCGGAAGGACGACGGCGTGCAGCGGGCCCAGCCAGAGCGGAAACGCGCCGCCGAAATGCTCCGTCACGATCCCGAAGAAACGCTCCAGCGAGCCGAAGATGGCCCGGTGGATCATCACCGGCCGGTGCTCGCTGTTGTCGGCCCCGACGTAGGCGATGTCGAACCGTTCGGGCATGGCGAAGTCGGCCTGGATGGTTCCGCACTGCCACGTGCGCCCCAGGCAGTCCCGCACGTGAAAATCGATCTTCGGGCCATAGAACGCGCCCTCGCCCTCGTTGACCTGGTACGTCAGGCCTCGCGAATCGAGCGCCTCCCGCAAAGCGACCGTGGCCATGCGCCACATCTCGTCGCTGCCGATGGTGTGCTGGTGCGGCCGCGTGCTCAGCTCCACCACCACTTCGTCAAAGTGGAAGGGGGCATACAGCTCCTGCACCAGGTCGATGACCTTGGCCACCTCCTCGGCCGTCTGCTCCGGCAGGCAGAACACGTGGGCGTCGTCCTGGGTGAACTGGCGGACGCGCATCAGCCCGTGCATCACGCCGCTTTTCTCGTGCCGGTGCACCAGGCCCAGTTCCGCGTTCTTGATCGGCAGTTCCTTGTACGAGTGCGGCCGACTCTTGTACACCAGCAGCCCGCCCGGACAGTTCATCGGCTTGATGGCGAAGGGTCGGTCGTCGATGCTCGTGAAGTACATGTTATCATGGTAATGGTCCCAGTGGCCCGAGCGGTGCCAGAGCGACTCGGACAGGATGACCGGGGTGCGGATTTCACTGTACCCGTGGCGCTCGTGCGTCCGGCGCCAGAACCCCACGAGTTCGTTCCACACCACGCAGCCCTTGGGGTGGAAGAAGGCGAATCCCGGCCCTTCCTCGTGGAAACTGAACAGGTCCAGCTCGGTCCCCAGCCGGCGGTGGTCGCGCTGCTTCGCCTCCTCGAGTCGGGCCAGGTGCTCCTCGAGGGCTTTCGTATCCCAGAACGCTGTGCCGTAGACCCGCTGCAACATGGGCCGCGTTTCGTCGCCGTGCCAGTAGGCCCCTGCAACGCCGGTGAGCTTGAATGCCTTCAGCCGCCCGGTGTCGGGCACGTGCGGCCCACGACACAGGTCGACGAAGTCGCCGTTGCCGTAAAGCGAAACCGCTTCCGGCGGGGCCGACCCGTCCGACGGCTCGGCCAGGTCGTCGAGCAACTCGACCTTGTACGGCTGGCCCTTCTCTTGCATCCGCCGCCGGGCCTCCTCCAGGGAGACCTCTTCACGTTCGAACGGGATGGCCTCGTCGACGATGCGGCGCATTTCGTTTTCGATGCGCGGCAGGTCGTCCTCGGTGAGCGGTTCGGGCAGGTCGAAGTCGTAATAGAACCCGTTCTCAATGGACGGACCGATGCCGAACTTCACCCCGGGGTGAAGTCGGCCGACGGCCTGGGCCATCACGTGAGCGGTGGAATGACGGAGGATATCGAGTGCGGCGTCGCTTTTCTCGGTCAGGATCTCGAGCTCCGCCTCCCCGTTCTCGGAGATGACGGTGGCCAGATCCACCGGTTCACCGCCCAGTCTGGCAGCGACGGCGGCCTTGGCCAGACCTGGGCCTATCTGCCGGGCGACATCCGCGACGCTTGATCCCGGAGCCACCTCCAGGACCTGCCCGTCCGGAAGTCTTACACTTGGCATCGTTCCAGTACCTGCCCTCCAGGGGACCCGATACAGAGAGCCCCGCGACACCTTGCCCGGGGCACACACGAAACATGATAACCTCCAACGCGGTCAAGTCAAGGTCTAATGCGAGTTGCCGGCCTACCGTATTGCGTGTGGTGCAGGGTGATGTGTGCCGCCCGCCCGAGGCCGGCGAGGTGACGCGGCGCCGATCGGACAACGAGTCCGACGGCACCTCGTCAGAGAAACTACACACAGTCCTTGGCGCCACCCCCCGACCGGGCGCGTTTGACAGTGGTTTTTCCCCCTGATAGAATACCTCCTTCAAGTTTGCCGGCGCCACCCGGACCGGGCGTCGGCCAGGTGCTGCACTTGCCGGGGGAAGGGGTCTCGATGAGCATAAACGCGACCGACATGAAAAAAGGCATGTTCATCCTGCACGACGACCGGCTGATGCAGGTGGTGGACTACCAGCACACCAAACCCGGTAAGGGCGGAGCGTTTCTACAGACGAAGCTGCGGGACATCCGCACCGGCCAGATGCTGGATTACCGCTTCCGCAGCTCCGACAGCGTAGAGCCGGCGCACCTGGACCGCGTCGAGATGGTCTACAGCTACTCGCAGGGAAAGCAGCACTACTTCATGGACATGACGACCTACGAGCAGATTCCGCTCGGGGACGACATCCTCGGCGACGCGATGCAGTACTTGCTGCCCGAGACACCGGTCCAGGTTCGGACCTACGAGGGCCGGCCCGTGGTCGTGGAACTGCCCGGCTCGGTGGGCCTGAAGGTGACCGACACGCCGCCGGCGCTTAAGGGCGCCACGGCGACCAACCAGAACAAGAAGGCGACCCTCGAAACGGGCCTGGTCATCGACGTCCCGCCTTTCGTGGAGACCGGCGAAACGGTCCGCGTGGACACCCGAAGCGGGCAGTACCTGGAACGCGCGAAGTAGGCTCACCGGGCCGCCTCCGGGAAGACTCCCGCCGGTCCCGGCGTCCCGAGGAACGGCCTTATGGAGCGATCGGGCGATGGCACTCGAAGGCGTGGCCGCCTTCATCGGCAAGATCTTCAGAAAGGTCCTCGGAAGCCGGAATGAACGGCTGGTCCGCGGCTACCGGGCCATGCTCGACCCTGTCGCCCGGTGGGAGCAGACCTTCCGGGAGCTGACCGACGAGCAGCTTCCCGAGAAGACCCGGGAGTTCCGCGAACGCCTCGGCAAGGGCGAAACACTCGAAGAGATCATGCCGGAAGCCTTTGCCCTGGTGCGCGTGGCGGCCGAGCGGGCCATCGGCCTGCGGCCCTACGACGTGCAGGTACTCGGCGGGCAGGTCCTGTACGAGGGCAAGATCTCCGAGATGGTCACCGGCGAGGGCAAGACCCTCGTCGCGGTCCTGCCGAATTACCTGCGCGCGCTGGCCGGCAAGGTGCACCTGGTCACCGTGAACGACTTCCTGGTCCGCCGCGACGCCCAGTGGATGGGACCGGTGTACGAGAAACTCGGGCTGTCGGTCGGCTACATCCAGACCGGCATGACCTCGGCCGAACGCATCCCGCAGTACCAGTGCGACATCACCTACGGCACGAACAACGAATTCGGCTTCGACTACCTGCGCGACAACATGAAGACCAGCGCGGAAGAGCAGGTGCAGGGCCCGCTGGACTACGTCATCGTCGACGAGGTGGACAGCGCGCTGGTCGACGAGGCGCGGACGCCGCTGATCATCAGCGGGCCCGCCTTCGAGAGCACGGAGCTGTTTACGGCCGCCGACGACGTGGCCCGGAAGCTGCGTCCCGACGTGGACTTCGAGATCAAGGAAAAGGAGCACGTCTGCCCCCTGACCGACGCCGGGACCAAGCGGGCGGAACAACTCGCCGGCGTCGGGTCGTTCTACGTGGCGCCGAACACCGAGTGGCCCCACCGGATCGAGCAGGCCCTTCGCGCCCATCACCTGTACAAGCGCGAGAAGCAATACGTGGTCCAGGGCGAGGACGTCGTCATCGTGGACGAGTTCACGGGCCGACTCATGCCGGGCCGGCAATGGTCCGACGGCCTCCACCAGGCCATCGAGGCCAAGGAACGCATCCGGATCAAGGAGGAAACGCAGACCCTCGCGACGATCACGTTCCAGAACTTCTTCCGGCTCTACGACTGCCTCGCCGGCATGACCGGAACGGCCATGACCGAGGCCGACGAATTCGACAAGATCTACAGTCTCGAGGTCGTAGCCATTCCGACCAACCGCCCTCTGAACCGCGTCTCGCACCCGGATGTGGTCTTCCTGACGTTGCGCGAGAAGTTCAAGGCCATCGTCGAGGAGATCAACACCTACAGCAAACGCGGGCAGCCCGTGCTGGTCGGAACCGTCAGCATCGAGAGCTCCGACAAGCTCTCCAACGCCCTCACGCGGACCTACGGCGTCCAGCACGAGGTCCTGAGCGCCAAGTACCACGAGCGCGAGTCCGAGATCGTGGCCCAGGCGGGGCAGCAGCACGCCGATCGCCAGGGCCGGCAGTGCGGCAACGTGACCATCGCCACCAACATGGCGGGGCGGGGCACCGACATCAAGCTCGGCGAGGGCGTCGTCTACAAGAACTGCTACGGCCCGTGGGACGTCACCAAGCAGGACGGGCCCGAGGACTTCGGCTTCAAGTGCTGCATCCACTGCCCGGAATACGACGGCGTCTGCGCTCACTGCTTCAAGCCGAAGCTGGACCCGGCGTTTCCCGAGAAAGGGCGCGCCGAGTGCCCGAAAGACCCCCCCTGCGGGCTCCACATCGTGGGCACCGAGCGGCACGAGTCCCGGCGGATCGACAACCAGCTACGGGGCCGGTCCGGCCGACAGGGCGACCCGGGGAGCAGCCGATTCTTCCTCTCCCTGGAAGACGACCTGATGCGCGTCTTCGCCAAGGACTGGGTCAGCAAGGTGCTCCGCCGCATGGGCATGGAAGAGGGCATGTCGCTCGAGCACGGCTTCCTGACCCGCGGCATCGAGAACGCCCAGAAAAAAGTCGAGGAACATAACTTCAGCATCCGGAAGAACCTCCTCGAATACGACGAGGTCATGGACTCCCAGCGGCGGGTGTTTTACGGCCGGCGGCAGGAAATTCTCGAGGCCGACAACCTCCGTCCCTTCGTCTGGGACATCCTCACCGGCAGCGTCACCAAAACGCTCGACGACGTGCTCCGACCGGAGTACCCGTACGAGTGCATCGTGGAGTGGGCCCGGAGGACCCTGGAGACCTCGCCCCGGCCGGGGAGCGCTTCCGCGCCACGTTCATGGCCTACAGCCGCG
>CAZGEE010000056.1:3211-8129 GCA_964525035.1 uncultured Anaerolineales bacterium | reverse complement strand
CGACGGCATATGCGGTCGGCGGCTGGCGGAACCGTATCCCCTCGAGGCTCACGTCGAGCAGGACGGCGACCTGCTCGCCGTCCGGGGAACCCGGTTGCCGGATCACAAGCGCACGGGGTCGCCGAGCGAGGACGCCGTGCGGCGCATGAAGCTGCGCAAACGATCGCTTTCCGAACTCAAACTTCCCCGTGAGCTCCTGCGGCGCGGCGTGAACGTTCTGGCGATCGAGGTGCTCCAGGCGCCGTACCACGCCGTCATGCTGGAGACGAGGGAGGAAGTTCACAAGCGCCGGTTCAACCGGTTCGACTGGAACTCGTGCCAGGTGGATCGGATCGCGCTGACCGCTTCGAGTTCCAGCGGGTTGGCTCCGAACGCCTCTCGGCCGCCGGGGTTTCAGGTCTGGAACAGTGATCCGCTGGCGTCGGATTATGACGCGGACTTCGGCGACCCGTGCGAGTCGCTGCGCCCCATCCGGCTCGTGGGCGCGCGCAACGGCCGCTACTCCGGCAAGGTCGTCCTCGGCTCCGCGGAGCCCATCCGGGGGCTTCGCGCGAAGCCGGGCGACCTGTCCTGCGACGGGGCCCGCATCCCCGCGGAGGCGATCGAAGTGCGCTACGGGATCCCCTGGGGAGGGGAACTCGGTGTCACGCGCTCGAACGGCCCATTTCGTTCGCCGTATCCGTGCCGGGCGAACCTGCTTGGGGCGCTGGGCGATCGCCCGCTGGAGACGTTCCCCGTGGCGGAGAAGGAGCAGCGGAGCCGGCGCGACGACCCGGCGGCCCCGCCCGTGGTTTCCGGTGCGGTCGTTCCCCTTTGGGTGACGGTGAAGGTCCCTGAGACCGCCCGGCCGGGCACCTACGCGGGGCGGGTTCGGGTAGCCGCCGAGGGCGTTAAACCGTTTCGTGTTCCGGTCGAGGTGACCGTGGTGCCGTGGACATTGCCGGACCCGCACGAATACCGCACCTGGGTGGGTTTGATGCAGTCGCCGGATACGTTGGCGATGGAGTATGACGTGACGCCGTGGTCCGAGGGGCACTGGCAGCTCATCGCCAGGAGCATGAGACGGCTCGGCGAGTGCGGCCTGCGCGTCGTGTACGTGCCGCTGCTGGCCGAGTCCAATCTCGGCAACGCCGAGTCGATGGTCCGTTGGATTCGCGTGGGGAAGGACCGGTTCCGGTACGATTTCTCCCGCATGGACCGCTACCTGGACATGGCGCGGGAGTACATGGGCGAGCCCGAGATCGTCGTGTTCTACGTGTGGGAAGTCTGCCTGATTCCGGAAAAGGGCGGGCCGAAGCGCGGCGGGCACCACCGCATGACGCGCCACCTGAAAGCGCACGACCAGAAACTGGGCTCCGGGCCGCTGGTGACGATGACGGACCGGCCGGGCCAATCGGGGGAAACCGTGGAGCTGCCCACGTACTTTGACCCGCGGAGCAAACGGCTGTGGGGCGAGCTCTTCCGGGAGCTCCGGCGCCGAATGAGCCGTCGGGGCCTCGGGGATGCCATGATGCTCGGCATGACGACCGACGCCCAGCCCACGCGGGAGGAGGTGGAGCTTTTTGCGGAGATCGCCCCGGGCGTTCCGTGGGTCGCCCACGGGCACGGCGGGTTTCGGCCTGGACAGAAACTGCAGCAGACGGCCGAGGTGGGCTACCAGGCCAGTGTGTGGTACACGCAGTTCGCCGACGCGGTGCCCACGCACGGACGGACCTGGCCGGTGGAGAGTCTTCAAGGCTGGGCTCAGGACCCCTTGAAGGTGGCCTTCGAGCGCAACGGCGGACTTCCCTCGTTCCCCAATACGCGTTGGCGGCACATGGCCGAGACGAACATCACGGGCGGTCAGCGCGGCATGGGGCGCCTGGCCGGCGATTTCTGGAACGTGGTCAAGGATAGCCGTGGTCGCCGGCGCGACAACATCAGCGCCCTCTATCCGGACAGCCGGTGGATGAACCTGAACATCTGCAATCCCGTGCTGGCTCCCGGGCCGGACGGCCCGGTGGCGACGACGCGCTTTGAGGCCCTGCGCGAGGGCGTCCAGGAGAGCGAGGCGCGAATCTACCTCGAATGGGCCCTTGCGGACGAGCAGCGGCGCAGCCGGCTGGGCAAGGACCTGGTCCGGCGATGCAGAGAGGAACTCCGGGAGCGCATGCTGATCATGTGGCAGAGCCTGAGCAACCTTCAGCTCGGCAGCACCATGTTCTTTCGGGCGGCCGCGTGGCGTTGGACGCCCGGGATTCCGGGCCATACGTGGTTCCTGGGATCCGGATGGCGAGAGCGGAGCGAGCGGTTGTATCGCTTGGCGGCCGAGGTGCAGGACCGGCTCGCGGGCCGGCAGCCCCGTTTCTGGTCACAGGATGACTGAACGGACGGCCTTCTCGGCCGTTCGCCACCGGTAGGGGACCGGATTTTACCCCGCTCGAATCCGGTCGATTTTTCCGAGGCCCCCCGTTAAAATCCCATTCCCCGCGGTGCCGATAAGGCCTGAGTCGCGATGCAACGGCCGGCCGAGCACGGGTGAGGTGCGCTGGGGCCCATGCTCGACGATTCGTTTATCGACAGGACGCCGAATGGAATCTGCGAAGGTGACTTCCTCGGATGCCCCCCGAGAGAATCAAGGTGCGAGGTGGCGAAAGCCGGTCGCAGTCGCCACGTGGATCGCGTTCTTCGCGCTGTTCTTCCTGTATGTTGCGTATCGCATCGACCCCTCCTTGATCTACCACCGGTACGTCGCGCGATTCTTCCTCAACGACTGGCACCTGGTCAGCCCGGACGTCCACGTAGCGGATTTTCAGGGACTACCGCTGGCAATGATGGACGTCTCGTCTGCCGAAGCGCTGGGGCGGCCGGGGGGGCTCCTCGCGCTCCTGAGCGCGTACGCGGCGGACTACTACTTCATCTCCTGGCTTGGGGCGCTGGCTCTTACGGGGTCGGCGGCACTGGTGTGCCTGGCAACGGTCGCGCTGATCAAGGGACGGGGAGGCCTGGGTGATCACCCCGTTGCGTTGATCCCCGCGGTGCCCTTGCTCCTGTTGTGCAATCAGTTCGAGAATCCGCTGCACTTCAGCCTGGGACTGCTCGTGGCGCTCGCGGGCGCGGCGGTCTACGTTCGACTTTCAGGGATCGGTCTTGGGAAACGCCTGGCGGCCTTCGTCGCGCTTTCGGTCGGGGTGTATTACCTGGCCCCGGGACCTTATTTTCTCTTCGCCGTGATTTGCGGTTTGTTTGAACTCTTTCATCGGCGGCGGTTGTGGATCGGGGCGGGCGAACTCCTTTGCGCTTTCGCGGTGCCTTACGTAGGCTCCGTGTTGTTCCCGAGTTCTCCGGACGCGGGGTTCTGGGCCCGCGCGCTACCGATGTTCGCCGACGTGGACGGGCGATTCCGTTGGTTTGTCGGTTCGCGGTGGGCCCGCGCTCCGATCGCGGGTGGTCTGACGCTGTTCTGCGTGTTGCTCGTCGTGCGTTGGCTTCCGCGACGGGAGAGCCGTGGCCGCCGCGGGCGACAGGCTTCACGGAATCCGGAGGCCGCGTCGCGCGGAGAAGGGTGGATGCGGGCCGGCCAGGTCGGAGCGTTGTTTGTGGGATTGGTGGTGTTGCTCCACTGGTTTTTCTCCACGACGTACCAGTACTCGCTGAAACTGGATTGCTACGCGGAGCACAACCAATGGGAGCGCGTGCTCCGCACGGCGCGGGAGTTCCCCGGTGGCTGGTACATGGATTTTCTGAAGCATGACGTGATCCGGGCGCTGTACGAAACGGACCGGCTCGGGGACCGGATGTTTGCCTATCCCCAGACCATCGCCGGGCTGGTTGTGAGTTCACAGTCGGTGAAACGGGAGGACCTGAGCAAGCTGGCTCGCACGTTTTTCGAGACGGGGCGCGTGAACGACGCAGAACTGAAAGCGCTCAACTCCCTTGAGCTGCTCGGGGAGAGACCGCTGCTGCTGAGGCTGCTGGCCCGGATCAACGTCGTCAAGGGTCGGCCGGAGGCGGCGTGCGCTTTCCTGGGCGCGCTCGCCAGATATAGGAATTACACCGACTGGGCTGAAGAGTTCCGACGCCGGCTGAAGGCAGACCCGTTGCAGGCATCGAACGGAGAAATCCAGAGGGTTCGCGACCTGATGCTGACCGAGGACCGGCCGCTGGGGAGGCAGGAGGACATCGCCGAGCGGTGGCTCGAACCCTTGCGAGCCAACCCCCACAACCGCATGGCTTTCGAGTACCTCATGGCCTATTATCTGCTGACGGGGAACCTGGTCGGTTTCGTCGGGAACCTCGACCGACTGGAGGTGCTCGGATACCGCCAGATGCCGCGCCACTACCAGGAGGCCATCCTGGTTTACAAGGGGATGGGCGGCAAAGAAGTTGATCTGAAGTCGTTGGGCTTTGAGGTCGGCCTCGAAACGAGGCAAAGGTTCCGGGAATTCAACGCCGCACGCGCCCGTATTCACACGGCCCTTCCCGGCGACAGGATACAAGCCGCGCAAAGGCTTGCGCGGGAGCACGGGGACACGTACTTCTACTATTACGTCGATCAAGTGCTGCCCAAGCTGAGGTCCGCTCAATGAAACCATACCGTCGACTGGTCGGGACGCTACTGATGGTGGCCGTCGTCGCTCTGGCGGCTTTCATGGTTGCCCGGGGCGGTGCACCGGAACCCCCGGAGAGTTGTGAGGAAATCAACCGGGTGCCTGAACTGCACCCCGAGCTCGATGGAGTGGTGGTTCCCCCTAATATTGCGCCGCTGAACTTTCAGGTCAACCTGCCGGGCGAGGCCTACTACGCGGAACTTTCCGGCAAGACGGGCGGCGCGGTGAAGGCAGGGTGCCGGGATGGTGTCATACGGATTCCGCGGAAAGCCTGGTCAGCGCTGCTTGAGGCGAATCGTGGCGGGCGCGTCAGCATAAAGGTATCCGTG
>CAZGEE010000056.1:0-3201 GCA_964525035.1 uncultured Anaerolineales bacterium | reverse complement strand
GGGGGGGCGGTGGGGGCGGTACAAGCCGATCACGTTGGACGTGGCGCGGGAGCCCATTGACCCTTACTTGATCTATCGCCGGCTTCGGCCCGTTTGCAATACGTGGAGCACGCTCGGGATTTATCAGCGTGACCTGCGCTCGTTCGCGGAGACCCGCCTGCTGACCAACACACGCTTCGGAGAGGGATGCGTAAACTGCCATGCGTTCCGCCGGAACGACCCCGGCGACATGGTGTTGCATACGCGCGGCGGCACTGCCGGGAGCGCTACCATTCTGGTCCGCGACGGGATTGGCGAGCGCGTGAACACACAAACGCAGTTCGGCTTGACGGGATACACGTCGTGGCATCCGTCGGGAAAGGTTCTTGTCTGCGCGGTGTGCAAGGTGCGGCAACTTTTTCATACGGCCAGGAAGGAAGTCCGCGACGTGTTCGACGTGGATTCGACCCTGGTGTATTACCTCCCCGAAGAGGACAAGGTTGGAACCGACGCGCGCCTCTGCCGGAAAGACCGACTGGAATCGTACCCCTGCTGGTCGCCGGACGGTTCGTACCTGTACTTCAGCAGCGCGAAGAAGCTTTGGCCCGATGAGCCCGAGACCTTTCCGCCTCGCCGGTACGACGAGGTCCGCTACGACCTGATGCGCGCCTCGTACGATGCGGAAGCCAACCGGTGGGGAGAGCCCGAGCTCGTGGTCTCGGCTTCGAAGCTGGGGGGCAGCATCACCCAGGCGCGCATCTCTCCCGCTGGGCGGTTCCTGGTATGCTCGGTGGCCGAGTACGGCTGCTTCCCGATTTTCCTGCAGAGCAGTGACCTCTGGCTCGTGGACCTGGAGACCGGGGAGCCCCGCCGACTCGCGATCAACAGCGACGAAACGGACTCGTGGCACTGCTGGTCGAGCAACGGGCGATGGCTGGTCTTCAGCAGCAAGCGCGGCAATGGACTGTTTTCGCGGCCTTACTTTAGTTACGTTGCCGAGGATGGGGCGGTGTCGAAGCCCTTCGTCCTTCCCCAGGAAGACCCGCGATTCTACGAATCGTGCATCATGACCTACAACGTCCCCGAACTGGTCACCGGGCCGGTTACGGTTCGGGGCGAAGAGTTGGCCTCCCTGATTCGCACGCCGCTGGAGACCGAAACCGTGACCTCGGCCAGTCCCCGGGCTGAAGCCCGGGGTGGGCGCAAGTCGGCCGACGACTGGAACAATCGTTGAACGTGAAGGCCGACGCGGCTCCGAGCGTGCCCTCTTCGGACCACTGCTCCGATGGCACCTCGTCAGAGAAATTACACACAATCCTTGACGCTACCCCCGAATCGCGCGAGACTTGCAAAAGGCGAGGAATCTGGTATCATACGGGTTCGGTTAGGGCAAGGATGGTTCCGAGGGGAACCACGAGCGGACTCGCTTTTCAAGGAGGTGGCACGGTACATGATCAGAATTCGAGCTCGCGGCAATGAATCTGTGAACCAGATGCTCAAGCGTTTCAAGAAACTCTGCGAAAAAGAGGGTTTGACGCGCGATATCAAGCGGAACTCCTACTACGAGAAACCCAGCGAACGCCGTCGACGTGCGTTGCGCAAGGCACAAAAGGCTGCGGCCAAAGCGGCCGCGAAGTCCAGGCGCTCTTGAAGGAATTCAACATTTGGAGCCGGTTCCTGCGGCGGAAACCCGCAACCTGAGCAAGACCTACACGGACTTCTGGGGCAGGCCGAAAGTTCGCGCCCTGACCGATTTGACTCTGCGGATCGATCAGGGCGAAATCTTTGGCCTGCTCGGCCCCAACGGCTCGGGCAAGACCACCGCGATCAAGCTGATCCTTGGCCTGCTTCGGCCCACCCGGGGCTCGGTGACCGTGATGGGCGCCCCGGCCGCCGATGTTCGGAAGAACAGGCGGATCGGCTATCTCCCCGAGGAAAGCTACCTGTACCCCTTCCTGACAGGTGAAGAGACCCTTCGGTTTTACGGGCGGCTGTTCGGACTGCGCGGTCGGACGCTTCGCCGTCGCGTGGACCGGCTACTGGACCTGGTGCGGCTGGACCGGCGTGCGCGGAAACGCACCCTCAAGGAATACTCCAAGGGCATGAGTCGCCGAATCGGCCTGGCCCAGGCGCTGATCAACGAACCGGACTTCGTGCTTCTCGACGAGCCGACAACCGGCCTGGACCCGATCGGCTCCCGCGAGATGAAGGACCTGATCCTCGAGATGAAAGCCAACGGCCGGAGCGTGCTGATGAGTTCGCACCTGCTGGCGGATGTGGAAGACGTGTGCGACCGCATCGCCATTCTGGCGCGCGGCGACATGAAGGAATGCGGCCGCGTCCGCGAGTTGCTGATGGTGCGCGACGTATTTCAGCTCCGGGCCCGGAAGGTTCCTGACGACCTGGCTGCGGAGCTTCGGAGGATTCTGGCCAAACGAGGCGCCGAGGGCGTGGAAGTCTCCCACCCGACGACAACGCTCGAATCGCTGTTCCTTCGCGTGATCGGTGAAGGTGAAAAGTCGGAGTCGGAAGAGGCGCCGGCGGCACGTTCTACGGACTGAGCCATGGCCGCGTCGAACCATCGTCCCGATCGTCCCTCGTCGAAGCGCTCGCGGAGTCGGGCTGTGAGCTCCCGCACGCGAAGTTTGTTTCGGACCGTCGGGGTGGACCTGCGGCACGTGTCCCTCCGGCGCATC
This sequence comes from uncultured Anaerolineales bacterium, assembly GCA_964525035.1. Lineage (GTDB taxonomy): Bacteria > Planctomycetota > Phycisphaerae > FEN-1346 > JAACEH01 > CAZGEE01. The sequence continues at coordinate 526 of CAZGEE010000056.1, read as the reverse complement.
GGGGCGGTGGCCCGTCTCGCCCTGACCGAGGCCCTCCGTCTGAAGGTCGGGCTTGTCATCGTGCTCGGCCTGGTCATCACGATCCTCGCGGACCTGACCAGCCGCCGATTCGATCCGATCTTCGACACCGCGCCCGACCTGGTGCGCATCAGTGAAGCCACGATCACAATCATCGGTCTTGCGCTGGCGGTTTTCCTTTCCACCTACAGCCTGCCGCGCGAACTCGGCAGCAAGACGATCTATGCCCTGGTGACCAAACCGGTGAGCCGGCTCGAGATCATCCTGGGCAAAATGGGCGGCCTTGTGCTCGCGCTGGCCGTGGTGGTCTTCGGCCTCGCGCTGCTCAGCTGGGGCTACATGAGCTACCGGGGGCGCACCATCCGCAAACTCGCCGCCGAACGTACCCGCGAAGCGGAGCAGGAGCCGCGGGGGCAACGGGCGGCAACGGATCTGGGCCGGACGGCCCTGCGGAGAATCGCCACCACGGGCCCGTTCCAGGCCGTGGAGTACGTCGAGCCGTCGAGTC
>CAZGEE010000055.1:0-8190 GCA_964525035.1 uncultured Anaerolineales bacterium | reverse complement strand
AGCGGATCGACGAGGCCGAGGAAACCGCCCTGTGGAATGCTTGGCGGGGCTTCTGCCGCGGTGAGTGTCCGGGCGAGGTCTTCTCGCCGGGACGGTCCGAGCCGCGTCCCCCGAAGGTCGCCTGGCCGAAGGTTCTCGTCAACGAGGCCCTGGCCGAGGCGGACAAGATGGCCCTCCAGCAGTTGGCGGCGTGTTCCGCGGAGCTCGAGTCCGCCGGCGGGCACATTCTGGGCGTGCGCTGCAACTACGGCACACCGATTCTTCCCTCGCTGTGGGACGCCGAGCTGGTGCTCATGGAGGATGGGCTCGATTGCCTTCCGTGCAGCCGACCGCTTGGCCCGGAACGGATGGACCGGCTCGCCGACGAGGGCATCCCGGACCTCGACAAGGGCCTGGGCGGCAAGGTGTTCGAGATGGTTGAACGGTTCCGGGAGCTGATGCGGCCGTTTCCGAAAATCTCCCGTTGGGTGCGGCTCTACCACCCCGATCTGCAAGGCCCGATGGACGTCTGCGAGATGCTCTGGGGCAGCGGCTTGTTCTACGAGTTGATCGATCGGCCGGAGCGCGTCCACCGGGTCCTCGAGGTGATCACCGACACGTACGCGGCCTTTATGCGACGGTGGCTCGAGGTGGCCGGGACGAGCGGCGAGGACGGATTCAGTGTCCACTGGGGACTCCTGCACCGGGGAACGATCATGCTGCGCGACGACTCGGCGATGAACCTCTCCCCCGCGATGTTCGACGCGTTCGTTCGCCCGTTCGACCAGCGGCTCCTGGAAGCGTTCGGCGGTGGGGCAATTCACGCCTGCGGTCGCGTGGAGCACTACGTGGATCGCCTGGCCCGCATGCCCGGTGTGCACGGTTTCCAGATGTCGCAGCCGGAACTGAACGACATGGAAGCCGTGTACACCCACACGATCGACCGAGAGATTCCGCTTCTCGCTTTCTCCGCCTCGGCCGCGGAATCGGCCTTGGCCGCGGGGCGCCCGCTGCACGGACAGGTGCACGCCCCCCGCATTGCCGAGGCGAACGCGAAATGAACACGGGACGGTTCGCCACATCACGACAGCCCCGCGACCCGACGGAATGGTCTTGAGTGAGCACTGAGGCAGGCAAGCATCAGTCTTGCATGACGGCTTCGAGCGTTTCCTTGTCAATCATGGTGCGCAGTTTTTCAAGGGCACGCATTTCAATCTGCCGAATGCGTTCCTTGGTGACGCCGAAGCGACGCCCCACCTGCTCCAGTGTCTGGGGACCGGGCACACCGCCCAAGCCGAAGCGGCGCTCGACGATTTCACGCTCCCGGGGCGTAAGCTGGTCCAGCACCTGCTCGACGGAATGCTTGATACTGGCGTCGAGTTCCCCCGCGCCGGCCTCCTCGGTTGCTCGAACGTCCCGGATTCCTTCGAGAAGCTCGTCCTTGCCGGTCACAAACCGGTCCATGCGATAGTTTTCCTGCGGGATGCTGCGGGCGTAGTTCTTCATGATTGCCCACGATGCGTAGGTGGAGAACTTGAAGCCGCGACTGTAGTCAAACTTCTCCACGGCCCGCATCAGGGAAATGTTCCCGTCGCTGATCAGCTCGAAGAAGTTCGACACGTTGCCCACGTGGCGCTTCGCGATGTTCACCACGAGTCGCAGGTTGGCCTTGACCAGCCGGTTTTTAACCTCGTTCGCGTCCGCCAGCAGTTGCTCGACCTCGTCGATGTCACGGGACCGGGGCGTGCGTGCACGCTGGAGCTTCTCCTTAAGCTTGATGGCCCGGTACTTCAGGTAGTTGTACTTCCGGAAGAGGTACACCTCCTGATCCTTGGTCAGCAGCGGCGTGCGGTAGAGCGTCCGCAGGTAAATGGGCAGCCCGGGCGGCGGCTTCGGGGACTTCCTCGCCGGGGTCTCGGGCTCCGGGGCGAGGATTTTCTCATCGGCATCCGGGGCGTCGAACTCCGGATTGTAGATGCACTCCGTCGGCTCCCTGAGAAGGTGCTCGATGCGCATCTCGTTGATGATGCGGTAGACGCTCGACCGGGTTCGGCAGTACCGCTTGGCCAGCGCGTTGACGCTGACCCCGCGTCGGAACGCGCGATACAGCGTCTCCCGGTCGCGCTCGTTGAGGCGCTCGGCCGTGTTCGGAAACAACTTCAGGTCCGGGTGGGTCTCGTCGTAGTCCTTGATGGTGTAGCGGATCGTTTCAACGGCTCGGCCGGTCTTCCTGGCGATCCTCTTGCTCACCTCGTACAGGCAACAGTGACAGTAGTGGCTCAGGCGGCGGGCCCGTCGGATAATCTCGCGTTTTTCCTCCGGGGCCACCTGGGAGAACTCCGAGGCCGCATTCACGCGCCCGTTGTTCGAGGACGTGAAGCTCACCACGCTCGACTCCAGGAAGCCGACCCGTTTCTTCCCGTCGGGGAAAATGAACTTCCTCGAGACGAGCCCGTCCTTCCGCCAGCGGCTGACCGTCTTCGTAGCCACGTTGAACCGCCGGGCCACCTCCGGGATGGTCCAGACGGGCTCCCCCGCCTCCGAAGCCTTCAGGTGCATACTCTCGGTCAGGACCTCGACCATGCGCACCAGGTCCTCGCGCAGCACGTGGCCGGGAATCGGGTCCAGAGAGACGGTTCGCGGCCGATACCCGGTGACCTGGTAACAGATAAACTCGTAGGGATACTGTTTCTCGGGATCGAGGACCGAGACCAGCCGTTCGGCACGGTCCACCTCCTGTCGTCGCACGTGCTTCGGCGACCTCAGGAGTTGCTCGGAGAGATTGCGGATTGCCGGGCTTCGGTACCGTGCCACGTCAGGCCTCCGTATCTCAAACGATTCCACTGATTCCAGTCGGCTTTCCGCTCGCCATTTCCCTCACTGGCGGAAACCGGGGCACCAACTGTCCACCTTATCGCGTCCCAACCGCCTTCCCTGATTATAACGGATACTCGCACGGGATGGTTCCGATTTACCAAGAGTCCTCCCACCGCTGCGCCGGGATTCAGGCGGAAGAGCGTGCGCCCGGCCCCTTTGCGCTGTTCAGCCACCGGTCCGCCCTCTATAATCCGCGTAAAGGCGGTCACCCGCAGGCGTGTCGCCGGCAGGCAACCTGTTCATTCGGCTCCGGTGGGATATCGGTGAAATCGGCCTTCCCGACAAGCGTGCGGATGTTCGGCGTCGCCCTTGCCGCCGTGTTTGTGGCGGAGCTGGCGGACAAGACCCAGCTCACGGCGATGGCCTTTGCCGCCAACGCGCACGAGTCACGGCTAGTCGTTTTTTTCGGCTCGGCAGCCGCCCTGGTCCTCAGTGCCCTCCTGGGCGTGCTTCTCGGCGGCGTCCTCAGCCGGGTGATCCGGCCGCGGCAACTCAACTACGTGAGCGGCGGCATCTTTCTGGTGTGCGCGGCGCTGTTTGCCTTACGATTCTTCTTCGGCGACCCCGGGGGCCGAGCACAAGGGGCCCTCGGACTGGGAGACCAACCCGGTGCGGCGGAGGCCTTCGGGCTGACGTTCGGAGCGGTCTTCCTCGCGGAACTGGGCGACAAGACCCAGTTGGCCACGCTGTCACTGGCGGCGGGGAATCGCGGCACCCGCTGGCCGATCTTCTTCGGAGCTGCCATCGCCCTGACCCTTTCGGCGGGCCTGGCCTGCCTGCTGGGCGGATTGCTTGGGCATACCCTGCAAAGCCGCTACCTGTCGCTGGGGGCCGCGGTGTTGTTCATACTGCTGGGCGTCGCCTTCCTGCGCGGCCACGCGGAGAAGGGACGGAAAGAATTTCAGTGGCTGGTTCATCGGATCGAGCAAATCTACGAGGATCCCCGGTGTCGGCGGTGCCCGCGCCTGATGCGATTCCTGGAGGAGATCGAGGCCATCGGCTCGGAGACCGTTTCGAAGCAGATTTCCCCGCTCCTGCTTCCCCGGGACCAATGGTCCGAAGCCGACTGCTCGCGCGACTGCGAGGTGGATCGCCTTCGCAAACAATGGCGCGACCAGGCGCCCAACCCGTGCCCTTCGGCATCGGAAAAGGAGCAAGGCTGATGCGATACCTCGGCGTGGATCCCGGCAGGAAACGGATCGGTCTTGCGATCAGCGACCCGGGCGGGCGAGTGGCGTCGCCCCTGTCGGTGCTGCAACGCAAGTCCCTCGGCCAGGTGGTTTCGGAGGTGGCCGAGCGGTGCCGGGCCGAGGACGTCGGCGGCATCGTGGTCGGCCTCCCCCTGAATATGAACGGGAGTAAAGGACGAACCGCAACCAACGCTGAACAGTTGGCCGAGGCCCTTCGCAAGGAAACCGGCCTGCCTGTCGAGCTCTGGGATGAACGGCTGTCCTCGGTCGCGGCAGAGCGAAGCATGGTGGCCGGGGACCTTCCGCGTGCCAAGCGGAAGAAGGTCATCGACAAGGTTGCTGCTCAGGTGATTCTGCAGTCCTTTCTGGACGCGCAGTCGGAATGCGGAAAGTAACGCCTATCGGCAGTCGGTGCTATGGGCATTAGTCCGAAGATTCCAGGGTGACTACGCCGCCCTGGTCACTGCTCGCGATAATACGGTGGCCGTGGTCCGACCGCTGACAAAGCAGTCTCAGCGGGCCGCGGAGCGTGTCGCGCAGCGTAGCATGAGCTTTGCCGATGTGCACGCTGGTGCCCTGGTGGATGATGTCCCGGACCTGCACGGTCGCGGCGCGGTGTGCCTGAACGGTTTCCTGCAGGCGAGCCCGTTCCGCCTTGAGCCGTTCCAGGGTGGCGAGGTCTTCCTTGACCTTTCGCAGGAGGCGCGTCAGGTACTGTTTCTGGAAGTCCGGCAGAGGCCGCTGGCGGTTGAAGGCGGGCTCGACGCGGTTGCGGTTTTCGGCGCTGCGCTGCTCAAGCTTCTCGATCTCCTTGTCGAGCCGGGTAAGGGTTTGCAGCAGCTTTTCGGTATTGCCCACGGTGAGCTGCGTGCGTATGCCGGTGCGGGATCCGATGGCACCGGCCTCCAGGCCCGTCGCAGCCTCCACGTTGCAGGCAGTGATCGCACCCGGGGTGATCACCGAGCCCTCGGAGAGGATATTGCTGTTTACCATCTCCTTCTGAACGTAGACTTTACCTCCGGCTGTCACTTTGCTGTTGTCGATGAAGCGAGCTTTGACTTCGCCGTCCGCCTCGATCACGGCCTTTTCCTTGCCGGTGATGCCCCCTACGACAGCGAGATCTCCCCCGCACTGAATCGTGGCCGCCTCGATGAGTCCCTTGACCACCACGTTCTGCGTGCTTTTGACCTGGAACAGGTCCAGAATGTTGCCCCGGATCACAACGTCCCCGTCGAAGTCAATGTTGCCGACCTGGAAATCGACGTCCCGCTGGATGACCAGGAGCGGATTGATCCAAACGTGGGTCCCCACGACGTTCAGCCGCCCGCCGATCTGAGCGATCACTCGATTGTTATCATCGCGGGAAAGACTCTCGCGGAAGTTCATGGGCGGGCGTCGGCCCTTCTGTGGAGGAATCTCCCGGCCGCAGATGTCCCTACCCGGTGTCCCCGGCGTCGGCGGGATCACCGTGCAGACTACGTCCCCCTGGGACACGCTGATGACGCTACTGCGGGCGTAGTGGTCCACCCCCTTGTCCCGGCTTGCCTCCTCGAAGAACAATTCGGTTTGCCGGGTCGGGTCGTATTGGGGATTCCACTGAATATAGCCGTCCTCGCCGGCCACGGGTGGCGTTCCGGCGGCCAGAACCACGTCCTCGGTCGGCGGGTTGCCCTCCTTCAAACGGGCCACGAGTCCCCGTACCGCATTCTGGACGTCCTCGGTGAGTTCGATCGACTGCGCGGTCAGCCTTGAGATCAAGGCTTCCTCGTTCACCGCTTCAAGGTCGCCGCCGGGATTGATCCGCACCGTGGCCTTCAGGTAATTGGGGCTGATGGATATTTCGAGGACGCCCAACTTTGTAGTCATCTCAGTCTCAAACGAAACCGGAGCCTTTCCCGGGTATGCCGGCGCACACCTCACGGCACACCCTCTCCCCCGACCTTTTTCGCTTTTTCGGTCCTTTTCGACACCGTTGTTTAGCAAAACTCCACTCTGGGCCAAGGGCTTCCGGCCGGTAGGTGTCACTGCCTGCCCGGCTTCACGCTGACTTTCCAACCCGCCGGACCTCGCTTCAGAACGCACATGCAAGGACAACTCCTGCCCACGAGATGCCGATACCTGAGACGGGACGTGGCAAGGTTTGGTGTTCGCGGGCCATTGACACGCCGATTCTCCCTTTCTAGAATCGCTTGCCACTGGCCTGCGGATTCTGCAATCGGTCGGTTGGCCGCGGGGAAGTGACTGATTTCGTGCCTTGATAGGAAAAAACGCGGCGGGGTTGTTCCTCCCGCCCCGGGTCGCACGCACCAGGAACGGAGTCGGAGCGTGAGGCATACCAGGTGGTTCGGCGTCCTTGCGACGATAACACTGTTCGGAATCTGCGGCTGCGGAGGAGACACGTCCCCCAGGGTCGGCGGCCCACCCCTGCCGGTGGCTCGAACGACCGACCTTGGCCCTCTGCCCGTGGCACGCGATCTCGGCCCACTCGACTCGGCAGAGACGGGCCTACGACCGGACGAATCGCGCGCACGGAAGCCGGAGCATCGCTCCCGTGTCGCACCGCCCGACTGGGTCCCCGGGGACCCGCGGCGCTGGACACACATCATCCTCCACCATTCGGCCACGGATTTCGGGAACGCGGCGGTTTTCGACCGCATGCACCGGCGACGCCAGTGGGATGAACTCGGCTACCATTTCGTGATCAACAACGGTCGCGGAGGGTCGGACGGTAAGGTGGAGGTGGGGCCTCGCTGGATCAAACAGAAACACGGTGCTCACTGCCGCGTGGACCCGCGCGACGACAATCGCTGGAATCGGCACGGAATCGGCATCTGCCTCGTCGGAGATTTCTGCAAGCGCCGCCCGAGTGAGGCCCAGCTCGCCGGCGCGGCCCGCCTGATGGCCTTTCTCATGAGACAGTGCAACATCCCGATGCGCAATCTCCTTGGTCACGGCCAGGTTCCCGGCGCCAGCACCAAGTGCCCCGGTCGCCTGTTCCCCTACGGGGAGTTGCGTGATCGCATCCGGGCCATTCAAGAGCGAAGCAGGTAGCAGATCGGCTCCCAGCGCTCCTTTCCGTAAACCGGCCTTGGCCATATAGACGATACGAATAAAGCTCGTGTGGTGGTCGGGACCGCCATGCCGCCGTTCAGAACGCCTGCCTGCCGATTGTGCGAGGGCGCCGGTGACTGGTGCGAGGCTATGGGAAATCGCGTTGCTGCTGCTGGGTCTGCTTGCCCAGGCCGGCTGCGGGCCGAGTGTCTGCCTGGTCGGCGACGTGCCGCCGCCTCCCTTCGGTCGGCGTGTGACGAGCACGCGCGCCACGTCTCCGGCCGCGACGACCCGGCCGAGCCGTCCGCTCACACGTCAGATCAACTGGATTCCCCCGACGCGCGAGGCCAAATGGACCTTTATCATCCTGCACCACTCGGCCACCGAAACGGGAGACGCGGCCAAGTTCGACAAGGCGCACCGAGCGCGCGGGTGGGACGAACTCGGGTACCACTTCGTCATCGGAAATGGAAGCCTCAGCGGCGATGGTGAAATCGAAGTGGGCTCCCGCTGGCGCAAGCAGAAACGCGGTGCCCACTGTGCCGTCCGCGGCCACCCGGAGTACAACCGTCGCGGCATCGGCATCTGTCTCGTGGGGAACTTTAACAACCACGAACCGTCCGGCGCGCAGATGCAGAGCCTCGTCTGGCTCGTCCGCGGGCTCATGGAGCGGTACGACGTCCCCAAGAGTCGCATCCTTGGCCACGGCATGCTCGAACCGACCGATTGCCCGGGGAAACAGTTCGATTACGAGAAGTTGTTCCACCGACTGTAGGCACACCGGACCAGGGGACGCGTTCCCTACTACAAACTCGACGTGAACCCAGCAAAGGGCGCTGAAGAACAAGGCCGCCTGCCGTGCCTGGCAAGCGGCCTTCAATATCTCAGGTCAGCCAACCGTGAGGCTCGTGCCCCGGCCGGCGCTCCAGCTTATTCTCCGCTGATTTCCTCGACCTTCTTGGCCTCACAGACGTACATGTCCAAGTCGGCCTCGTAACGCTTCTCGCCCCAGACCCGAACGGTTTTCCCGACCATGGGATCGAGCAGGCCGACGTCGCCGCCAAGCTCGGCCCGGATGGCCATGAGCTGCACG
>CAZGEE010000054.1:0-8190 GCA_964525035.1 uncultured Anaerolineales bacterium | reverse complement strand
CTGCCACGCCCCGAGGATGACCTCCGGAATCTCGATCTCCGTCCGCCCGAGTTTGCGGTGCTCCATCGGATTCTCCTTCGCGTGCCTAGCTTTGCTGCGCATCCGGTCGCGCCGGTCCCCCACCGCGAACCCAGCATAGCACACGGCCGCCGCAAGGCCAAGAGGAGCGCGAACGGCAAGGGCCTTGCCCCGACACCGCGAAAAGTGTCCGGGCCGAACCCCGGCACCCGAGGGAGTTGTAGGTCGGATCAACAGATCCGACGTTACCCATATCCGCGGCGCAACAGGCAACGACGCACGGCCACGTCCCGACTGCGTCGGGGCAACCACCCCAACTCGCTGCCAAATGAAGGGGGCTCAGATGGGCCTGAGGGCACTGAAAACCCATTATCTAGGGCCCATTAGAGCAAGTGGCCGGAAATCTTGGAAAAGTTTTTAACCACGCTTGACAAGAGGACATGGGGCTGTTATGATGTCAGCGCTTTTCCCGTAGTGGGAAAGTGGCTCTTTGACATGTTGGCCTCGTCGAACTCCCCCCTCTTACCATTGGCCCTCGGGCGAATGGGCACCCGCTCCTTGTGCGAGCCGGGACGTGCATGACCTGCAATGGTGTGTCGTGCCAATCTTGGAAGACCCCGCCTAGTCCTTTTGGGAGGCGGTGGGCAGCCATGCTCCTCACGGTGGGGGGGTGGTCCTCCACCGATAAGGCATGGGGAGTTTGTGATTCCTACTTCAACATGGAGGAAGTGTTTATGGTCAAAAAGGAATCACGTCGACGGGGCCAGGACTTCAGGAGTCCGGCGGGTGCGCTGCAAGCTATTGCAGGAAGAGCGCGGCACATCCGCAAGCTTCTCAGACGAGTGGGGAAGCGCGTGGACAGAAGAGCCTGGGGAGCATTGCGCGACGCGGAGAGAATAGCAGATGCGGTCGAGGCGATTGCCTCACGCTCTGTTGATCTTCCCGCGGAGGGCGCGATCACTGCGGTTGAGATGCTGGAAGTTCTCATGGACCAGCTCGAAGCCAAGGTGGCTTTCGTCCTAGCGCGCTAAGCTGGCGTGTGAGCCAACCACGTCTTCTAAGACTGAGTTCAAGGAGAAGCCTATGCCAGAGAAGCTTGGTAAGGCGCTCAGATTAATACGAGAAGCAAGGGATTTGCCTTTGCGCGAGCTTTCTGCTCGGGCAAGGATTAGCACACCCTACCTCAGTCTTATTGAAGGGGGCGCGAGGAGCCCATCCGTTGAGACGCTGACGCGGCTTGCGCAGGCACTAAATGTTCCCATGGATTTCTTCCTCCTGATTGCTTCGAGCGCGCCGAAGGGACTGACAAGCAGCGAACACATCACAAACCGCTTAGTGAAGATTTTCGAGAGGCTTGAGCGTATCGAGAGGGAACTTCAGGATGCCATTGACCAAGATTGACCGGCCCCACCAACTCCTTCGCGGCATTACGGTTGAGCAATTGGCCAGAGCGAGCCACTTGCCAAACAACCTACTTTGGGCACTCGCCCGGAAATCCGATCAAATGTACAAATCACCGCGAGAACAGGAGAAACCGAACGGGGGGGTCCGCGTTCTTGATCCCGTGAAAAGGCGATATCGCGTTTTGCTTCGGCGACTTGGGCGAACCATAATACAGATAATTGGAATTCATCCGGCTTGGCATGGAGGAACCCCTCGCCGTTCTTCATTTACCAGCGCCCGACAGCACCACGGATGCCGCTTCCTTGTAACGCGCGATGTCCGAAACTGCTTTGGAACGATTAACCGCCAACGCCTGTTCAAGGCTTTTAGGCGCTTAGGGGCAAGTTGGCCTTTCGCCAAGTTCCTAGCAAGTATTATGACCGTTCGCGACCGGATTCCACAGGGTGGGCCGCTCAGTAATCTGGCAGTGAACCTTTTCTTCCTGAGGCAGGACCAACATCTTCTCCGCCGAGCAAAAGACAAAGGTGGGCGTTACGGCCGATTGACGGACGACCTCGTCGTTTCGGCTCCCTCGCTTGAAGCTGCCTCCGATATGGGCGAAGAGCTAGATCGGGCTATCACTGAGCGAGGGCTCACGGTCAACAAGCGTAAACGAGACAAGCGAGGGTTCGTTGGGGGGGACACTGCGAAAGAGTTGCATAGCCTACGTGTGAGTTCGCGCAGGGGCATTGCGCCTAAGCTCGAACACAAGCGCAAAGCGCTTGCTCGCGCGGAGCATTATGCGAGGCGTTGCGCTTGCGCCACCCCCCACGACCTTATACGTCTAGCAAGTTTGCGAGAAGGTGCTGTGGGATGGGTGTATTACATGAGCCAAGCTGATTTTAGCCCTGCTCGGCACATCGCGCATATGATAATGGTGGCGGATAGGCGTGTTCTCCGAATGTTGAAGAGCAAGGGTTTGGTGCCGCACAAACACAAGTGGTGGATAAAACAGGAAGCTGCTCATCTGCAAAGGCTTTATGCAAAGCGCCGAACTACGCAATCCGCTGCCTAACATTGATACTAAATCAATTTAAGACTGGGGCGCACCGCAAGGCCACCGTCCGCGACTTCAGGAAGGGCCTTGTTCGTACGCCGGGTCGTCGATCCGTCGGCGTGAGCCGGGTGGTCACGGCAACTGGGCGCCGAGGCGGTCGCGGACGGCGTGCATGTCGGCGCCGGTGACCTCGCCGGAGCCGTCCACGTCGCACGCCGCCGTCTCGGGTCCGACGGCGGAACCGCCCTTCGCCCGCACGGCCAGCAGGTCGGCCGAGGTCACGCTCGCCGAGCCGTTCGCGTCGCCGGCCAGGCTCCCCAAGCGGACGTCCAGGTCGCCGGAGAACGGCGCCCCGCCGACCGCCCGGAGCACGTCCGTCACGGTCACGGTCACCCACTCCGCGTCGGGCAGCGCGGGGTCGAGGGTCACCTCGATCGTGTCCGCCGCGACCAGGGCGACGCCGGTGACGCGGCCCGAGAGGTCGCCCGAGTCGTCGCCGACGACGGTCACCGCGCCGGGCCCGGCCGTGCCGGGGTCCACGTCCACGCGGAAGGTCGCCCGCAGGGTGTGAATTCCCTGGGCGCGCGGCTCGACGTACCCGTCGTCGACCTCCGCGACGAGCTGGGCCCCGCCGTGCTCGGCCACCACGGACCAGGCTTCGAGGGTGTTGGACGGCCCGGTGTACTGGAACGGCACGCTGTGGACGGCGCTTTCGTAGAGGCCGTCCTTGAAGGCCCGGGCCTTGAGGGTGGCGGTCCAGGCCAGCTCGAAGGGCCCGTCGTAGAGGGTGGACTCGGCGGTGGGCTCGGAGCCGTCGAGCGTGTATCGGATTTCGCACCCGGGCGTCCGCGGGCTGGACTCGAGGGTGATCTCGACCGGGGCGTCGAACGTGCCGCCATAGGGGATGACCACGGGCAGGCCGGCGGAGTTGCCCGGGCGGTAGACCGACCACATGGAATCGGCGAACGCGCTGCCCCAGCCTCCGGCGTTGGCGTTGATGCCGTGGCGCGCGGGCCAGCGGCCGGTACCGTCGGACGGGTCGTCGTCGAGGCTGCCGCGGTCGGAGCAGTCGAGGGCGTAGGGGTCGGGTTGGGTCCACGTGCCGAAGTGGACCCACCGGTCCTCGTACTCGAAGATCAGTTCGGAGTTCCAGACGTCGCGCAGCTCGGGCATCAGGTGCAGGCACAGGACGGTGCCTTTCCAGGTAAGGGAGTTGCAGCAGTACTGGTAGCTGCCGCCGGGCTCCAGCCCGCCGTCGATGTAGCGGTAGGGATCGCGGATGGTCTTGCTCCCGCTGCCGTCGCAGATGCAGTTCCAGTAGGCGGCGGCGCTCTGGTCGTGCTGGCCCCAGAGGACCATCTTGGCGGTGGGGCTGTAGTAGGCGGACAGGTCCTCGTGGTAGACCTCGTTGGCGCCGTCGTAGACGGTCTGCTTCATGCCGTCGTGCTCGAGCAGCGCGCCGGCGAAGGCGACGGGGAGCTTGCGGCCGTGGTTGTGGCCCCCGTTGGGCCGATAGGTCAGTCCGCCGAGGCGGATGTGGTAGAGGTCGATGCCCAGTTGGACGTAGCGGACGAGGGCGGGCATCTTGGCGGCCGCGGACTCGTCCAGCATGAGCCGCAGCGCCCCCTGGCCGGTGTCGCGGCAGATGCCGCAGCCGTAGTCCGGCATGTTCTCCGCCGGGTGCATCGCGCGGCCGGTCCAGTCGGCCTTGTGGTCGAGCCACACGCGCTGGAACCGGTTCTCCACCCACGACAGGGCGGGCACATTGCTCACCCCCGAGGGGCTCAGCGACGGCAGTTTCTCGGGGTGCAGGTCCGTGGTGCGGTAGAGCGGCTTGTCGGGCCCGAAGTACGGCGGACGGAAGACCGTCGCTCCGCCGTCGGGCGGCTGGTCGGCGAGCACCGTCAGCACGATGGCCGTCTGCAGCGCCGGACGCGGGCTGGGGTCGCTGACGTTGACGCTCACGGCCTTGACGATCGACTCGCCCGGGGCGGCGTCGTACGGCAGGGCCGGGACGCGCGACGCGTCGAAACTGTAGATCCGCGCGTCGAACCCCTGCTGGACCGTGTCGTCGGGGTTGACCTCCCAGCCGTGGTGCTGGCCGTCGAAGGCGGGCGACATCGCGGTCAGCGTCACCGTGCCGTCGCCGTCGGGCACCACCCACCAGTCGCCGTTGGCGAATTGGCCCACGGTGTGGGTCCCGTCGAACGAGACGGTCACGCCGTACTGGTCCACGTGGTCGGCCTGGTCGGCCCCGGCCGAGGCCGCGAGGCACGCGAGCGCGACGAGGGCAAGGGATTGCAGCACTGCGGTTCGCATCGCGAAGGCTCCTTCCTTCTGTGGCGATCTGTCCGTCGGACCGCTTCGGGGCGCTCCGCACGGATGCGAATTCTTCCCGCCGCGCCCGACCGGGCCGGGTTCTGGTGCCATTGTACCCCGTCGCTACCCGGAGATCACCATTCTAACCAGCGCGGGGGCCAGAAGTCCACCCACGAGGATCGCCCAGAACACCGCCCCCTGACCCAGGAAGCGGACCAGGAGCCAGAAGTAGGCGAAGATCACGCCGAAGGTGATCGCCGTGGAAACTAGCACCGCCCACCAGGGGTCTCCCGCGAAGAACCCGAGGGCGAGAAAAATCAGCGCGTACCCTCCGGCCAGGGCCGCCGGACGCTCGATCGCCACGAGAAGCCGCAGGAAGGCCACGAGGATAACCAACGCGAAACCGGAGATTAACACACGAAGTCTCCTATGAAGGAATTCGAGACAAGATACGCCGCTTTCGTTCCGCACACTCCGCGGCGGTCGCCGGTCGCGCAAGCAGGCCGATCCAGGAGTTCGGACCGGCTCATTCCTCGCCGATCTGCTTGTTCGATTCGTAGAAGACCACCTGGTACGACACTGCCTGCTTCAGTGCCGCATGAGGGATCTCCACATGCATGGTGGTGCAGTTGTCCGTGTCGCCGGCCTTGATCCCCTCGTCGCCGAAGGAGCTGATACTGTCGCAGCCGATCAATTTCCCCTTCTTATCGAAGAATGCCACGTGGTAGCTGTAGTGCAGCGCCCGTTTCGTCGGGTTCTTGATAATGGCCGGAGCGTTGATGTAGAGCCGACCCATGAAGTCCGTGATGTAGATGCCCCCTTTGAGCTCGAGCGTCTTGCCGAGTTCGAACTTCACGTGCTTCTCATCGTCCAGGAGCCCGGCCTTGCGGAGTTTGCACTTCTCCGCCTTCCGGTCCATCGACACACCCGCCAGGACTGCCGTCCCGGCCAGCAGCACTCCCATCACCACGACCACTGTCTTCGCGTGCCGTCTCATCGGACGTCTCCTCTCCATCGGACCTCGTTCCGTCATCCGGCAGCCTTCGGGCCGCCACGACATGGGGTTCTCTCATTCCGGGCACAGCGCGGCTTTCCCGGCAGGAACACCAAGCAGGTCGGGCCGACCGGCCCGAGACGGCTGTGCTCATCCGGGGGTCTCGGACGTGATCGCTCATCATGAGACCGACTGCGATGGTAACGCGTCGTTCCATGTCTTGCAAACGATTTGAGTCGCACCGGCCCGACGGTCTGCCACGCTTCTATGCCGTGGCGGAGAAGCATGCAAACGGTGCGCCTCGCATCGCCCGGCCCGCCTCAGACAAGTAGGGGTGGCCGAGTAGCACGGCGACGCCCCGGCTTCGCAGAGGATCTCCGCTTCGCTCCGAGGAGCGAGGCCGTGGCACCCGGCAAATAGCGATTGTGTTCTACCGTCCCCTGTTGCGTTTTTCGATGAGGTGGCAGCAGAAGCGCCCGCACCGGCGGCACCGGCCAAGCGTGCATTTCTTCCGGGACGCCGCGCCATGCCGAACGCCATACTTGCCCCACGGCTCGGTGAATCCACACCGCTTGCACCGCACGACCCAGCCTGGAGCCCGACGCTCGTATTCGGCCTGTTCATGCGCGTCCGGCTGCTCGGTCATGTGCGTCCTCCCACCAGTCTCGGCCGCATTGTGCCGCCGGCTCCGGGAACAGGATATGCGCAACCCGGCCAGGTGCCACGCTTCTACTTGTCGCAACACCCCCGAGCCGCGCCGAGGGGTGGAGACGCCTAGTGACCTTCCGATGCCCCGCGGTGCCAGGTCCTGGCCGGCGATCAGGCGCTGCGTGCAGATCAAACACTCATCGTGGCCCGGCCGGCCCGGACCATGCCAATTGTGCCTTCCTCTCACCGAATGGACTCGTAGATCTTATAGTTCTCGCGGCTCACGACGGGAAAGAGTCTCCAGCGAGGAACGTCAAATTCATCAATCAGGCTCTCGGCGCGGCGTTTATGACTGGAAGCCAGTGCAGTAAGCTCCAACTTCCGGCTCACGATTGCCGCCAGGGCTGAGGTCGCGATGACCGAGGGCCTTATGTCTTTGTCAACCTCTGTTTCGCAAAGGGCCAGGGCCTGCTGGTACATCAGGAGCGCCATCTCCGGCATGGGCCGCGCCCCACCGGGATAGTCACCAAGCTTCAACGCTGTCGCGCAGAAATAATTTCGGTCAAAGTCTTCGCCGGCGAGCCGAATCATCTCCTCCTCGAACCGCCCGCCGAGGCGCTTTCGTTCCTCGCCGAAGAGGCGCCGCAACTCGGCGCTGTTTTGCATCCAGTTGCCGTGCCGTGCATGCACCCGGTCCACCAGTTCGCCGAAGGGTATCTCCTCGGCCAATTTACGGGCCCGGTCCGGTTCGCCTGCGGATCGGCATCCGGCGAGCGCACACAGAATCGCAACCGACAGAGTAGTCCTTGTCATCCCCGGTCCTTTCTGTCTGGGCCGACCATTCCCTCCAACCTGTGCTTCCCATGGGGTACGCGACGGGCGCGAAAGGCCCCATGCTCAGAGGACGTTCAGGTAGCTGCGCAGCTCGTACTCGTGGACCTGCGCCCGGTAGCGGTCCCACTCGATCCGCTTGTTGGCCACGAACTTCTCGAAGATGTGCTCGCCCAGGGCGCGGCGAATGAGCTCGCTGCGTTCCAGCTCGCCGATCGCCTCGTTCAGGCTGCCCGGCAGGTTCTCGATGCCGGCCTCGTCGCGCTGCCGCTTGGTCATCGCGAAGACGTCGCGCTCGACGGGCGTCGGCACCCCGTAACCCTTCTCGATGCCCTCGAGGCCGGCGTGCAGCAGCACGGCGAAGGCCAGGTACGGATTGCACGCGGGGTCCGGCGCCCGGAACTCGATCCGCGTGGCCGTCTCGCGCCCGGGCTTGTAGGTGGGCACCCGGATCATGCTCGAGCGGTTCTTCCGCGCCCAGGTGATGTAGACCGGCGCCTCGTAGCCGGGCACCAGGCGCTTGTAGCTGTTGACCCACTGGGCGCAGACGCCGATGATCTCGGTGGCGTGGCGCATCAGCCCGGCGGTGTACTTCAGGGCCACGTCCGAGAGGTGCCCGTCGGCCTTGGCGTCGTGGAAGGCGTTGCGGTCGCCGCGGAACAGCGACATGTGGACGTGCATCCCGGAGCCGTTCTTCCCGTGGAGCGGCTTGGGCATGAACGTGGCGTAGATGCCCTCCTTCTGGGCCACCTCCTTGACGACCATCCGGTAGGTGACGACCGAGTCGGCCATGGTCAGGGCGTCGGCGTAGCGGAGGTCGATCTCGTGCTGGCTCGGCGCCACCTCGTGGTGGGCGTACTCGACCGGGATGCCCATCGACTCGAGGCAACCCACCGATTCGAGCCGCAGGTCGCTGGCCACGTCGCGCGGGACCAGGTCG
>CAZGEE010000053.1:0-8283 GCA_964525035.1 uncultured Anaerolineales bacterium | reverse complement strand
TCGCGCGGGCGAACGGCCGGGGGGAGCTGACGGGGCTGAAGATCGAGCCCGAGGTGATCGACGCCGAGAAGCCGGAGTTCCTCGAGGACCTGGTGACCGCGGCCGTGCGCCAGGCGATGGACAAGGGCCGCGAGCGCATGCAGCAGGAGTTGACGGAGACCCTCGGGGGGCTGGGTATCCCCGGAATCGGCAACATGCTCAAGAACCTCTAACCCTTTCACCGAGGTAAAAAGGCCTCGGGGGGCGAAGACCTCGAGGGCGGACGGTCCGGGGGACGCAAGCGGGCCGCGCGCGAACGGCGGCGGAGTCCTGACGGGAGCGGGCCGGAGGGGCCGGGACGCAATGAGTGAAGCGACGACCACACTGGGACAACTGATGCGGGAGCTGCAACGCCTCCCGGGCATCGGCGCGCGGACGGCGGAGCGGCTGGCCTATCACCTCATGAACGCGCCCGAGCAGGAGGCGCGCGGACTGGCCGAGGCGGTCCTGGCGATGCGCCGAAGCCTGACGGAGTGCTCGGTGTGCTTCAACCTGACCGACACGGACCCGTGCGCCATTTGCGCGGACCCGGGCCGCGAGCACGGGATGATCTGCGTGGTGGAGACGCCGCGCGACGTGGCCCGCATCGAGGACACGGGCCTCTTTCAGGGCGTGTACCACGTACTGAAGGGCCGATTGGCGCCGATGGAAGGGGTGGGGCCGGAACATCTGACCCTGGACGCCCTTGTCCGGCGGGTGCGCGAGGGAGACGTGACGGAGGTGATCCTGGCCACGAACCCGACGTTGGAGAGCGACGCGACGGCGACCGAGATCCGGGGAAGGTTGGAACCGCTCGGGGTGCGTGTCACGCGGCTCGCTCGGGGATTGCCCGCGGGGGGGACGTTGGAATACGTGAGCCGCAACGCTCTCTCGGATGCTCTTTCCGAGCGACGGGAAATGCGGTAGCATACGTCCGGCGCAGCACCCGGCACGAGGAGACGGATGCGTTTCGACACCAGTATGCAAGTTCGCCTCGAACAGCGGATGAAGCTGGCGCCGCGGATGATCCAGTCGATGGAGATTCTGCAGTTGCCGCTCATGGCGCTGGAGGATCGCATCCAGCAGGAGCTGGTGTCGAACCCCGTGCTGGAGGTCCGCGAAGAGGAAGAGTCCCCCTCCGACGGTGAGACCCCGGAGCCGGCAGAGGAAACCACCGGAAACGAGGAGGAGCAGCCGCTCACGGTGGACGACACCGGTGGGGCCGAGGAGTTCGATCGGCTCGAGAAGATGGCCAGCGACTGGGACGACTACTTCGACCAGGAATATATCCCCAAATCACGAAGTCGCAGCCAGGAACGCGACGCCAAGCTCGATGCGCTGATGAACACCCCGGCCGCGGACCAGAGCCTCCAGGACAACCTGCTCGAACAGTTTTCCTTTTTCACCACGGATGAGGGGGTCCGACAGGCGGGCGAGACGATCGTCCGGAACCTCGACGCCAACGGGTACCTCCGAATTCCGCTGGAGGAGGTCACGGCCGACGTCCGGGGAGACCTGGCGGCGGGGCAACTGGAGGAGGCCCTTCGGCTGGTGCAGCGTCTGGAGCCGGCCGGCGTGGGCGCGCGGGATCTGCGCGAGTGCCTCCTGCTGCAGCTTGATCGTCTCGGAAACAATGACCAGGTCGCCCGCCGAATCGTCAACGATTACCTGCACGAGATCGAGAACAACCGTCTGCCCCTGGTGGCGAAACGGCTCGGGGTGGATGTCGAGGACGTCAAGGGCGCCGTCGAGGAGATCCGCCGGCTCAATCCGAAGCCCGGGGCGTCCATCACGAGCGAGATGGTCCCGCACATCACGCCGGACGTGACGATCACCTACGACGAGCGGCACGACGATTACCGGGTGACGATCCGCGACGAACGGACTCCGCGGCTCCATATCAGCCGGATGTACAGAAAGATGCTTCGCGGCGGCAAGCTCGACGGGAAGACCAAGGAGTTTCTCGTCCGCAACGTCCGGTCCGCCCGGTGGCTGATCGAGGCCATCGAACAGCGCCGGACGACGCTGGAGCGCGTGGTCCGGTCGATCGTCCGCCACCAGCGGCCGTTCCTGGACCAGGGCCCCGACCAGATTCGACCGTTGAAGATGCAGCAGGTGGCCGACGACGTGGACCTCCACGTCGGTACGGTGAGCCGGGCGGTCGACGACAAGTACGCGGACACGCCGTGGGGCATTTTCGCGCTGCGGAAGTTTTTCACCGGGGGCACCGAGACCGCCGACGGGGAGGTGGTCGCGTGGGACCAGGTCCGCACCCGGTTGAAGAATCTCGTGGACGGCGAGGACAAGAAGCGGCCGCTCTCGGACGAGGAGTTGGCCGAGAAGCTCAAGGCCGAGGGGATCGACGTCGCCCGGCGGACGGTGGCCAAGTATCGCAAGGTGCTCGACATCCCCTCGAGCCGCCGCCGGAAACAGTACTGATTCCGCGTGGCAGACGTGCGACGGCCCGGCTTGCATCTCGCGGAGAACGGGGGGAGATGTTTCTTCGCAAGGACGTGCCGACGTGCCGCCGCCGGCCCGTGTTCCCCGAATGTTTCCGAGTCGCACGTTTTCCCCGGCCGGCTCCCCCGAGGGCACCTCGCAGAACATATTCTGCGCGATGCTAAACCCTCCCCCGGGAAGACGGATGGTTGAAAAGCGCCCTCGATCGGTTATCATGGCGGTTTTCCGGAGGGGCTTACCCTTGAGATGTTGATGATGAGGAGCGCTGCACGGACCGGCGGAGAAGGAGACGAGTCATGGCGGACGAGCTGGCCTACGTGATGATCACGCCGTACAGCCTGGCCAAGAGCCGGACCGGGGCCATCATTGCCCGGATGCTGAGCCTGGCCAAGTTGGACCTGGTCGGCGTCCACATGTTCAAGCCGTCGGATGCATTCGTCGACCGGTTCCGGGACACCTACGAGCAGGTCGACCTCGAGGACAACATGCGGAGGGCCCTGGTCGAATACGTGGACGAGAACCTCCGCGAAGAGAATCCTCTGAGCATCACCAACCGGGTGATGGTGTTGCTGTTCCGGGGCGAGGACGCGGTCCGGCACCTCCGGGACGACGTGGTGGGCTCGGCCCACGCGGGCGTCGAGGGCGACACCGTCCGGGGGAGCTTCGGCGACTTCCTGGTCTATCCGAACGGCGAGGTGAAATACTTCGAGCCGGCGGTGCTCTGCGCGACCGACGCGGCGACGTGCCGGGCTCGCCTGGAGATCATGCGCGACTACGCCACCACCGACGGCGGCGTGATCGAGAAAGCGGTGAAGTTCACGGACCCGAAGAACGTGCAGACCTGCCTCGTGATGCTGAAGCCGGAGAACTTCTACAAGCCGAGCCGGCGGGCGGGGAACATCATCGACATTTTCTCGAAGACGGGGCTGTTCATCGTGGGAGCCAAGCTGCTCCGGATGACGCCGGCGCAGGGCGAGGAGTTCTACGGACCCTTGCTGGAGATGTTCCGCGAGAGCCTGGTGGGCCGCGTGGTGGAGACGGCGAGGCGGGAGTTGTCGGAGGCGTTCGACTTCGAGATTCCCGACGGGGTCTATCAGAGGATCGGCGACATGCTGGCCGAGCGCAACGCCGAGACCGAGTTCGCCCGTATCGTCGAGTACGTGACGGGGAAGGACCCGCGGCGGCTCTCGGCCGAGGAGAAATCGAAGCCGGGCACCGTGCGCTGCCTGGCCCTGTTGTACCGGGGCGAGGATGCGATTTCGAAGATCCGCAAGTGGCTTGGGGCCACGGACCCGAGCAAGGCGGACCTGGGGACCGTGCGGAGCGATTTCGGGCGGGACCTGATGCGGAATGCCGCGCACGCCTCGGACAGCCCCGCCGGCGCCGAGCGGGAACGCAGGATCGTCGGCCTGTGGCGCACCGAGTCGGAACCCGAATTCAAGAAGGCCATCGACGAGTATCTCGCCGAGACGTCGTGAGGGGGAATTCCGGAGGCTGAACCAAAGCAGCCGCACGCCGCCGCGGGAAGCCACGGCCCGTCCGGGAGTGCCGGTGCGCGGAGGTCAGTTGCCGCGGCTCGACGGCTGGATCTTTTTCCCCTTGATGTGATATGTGTGTTTCCTCTTGCCGAACGTGATCGCGTCTTTGTGGTAGTAGCGGAGCCCCTCGGTTTCCTCGAGCAGCTTGGTGAGCTTCTCCTTGAACTGCTTGTATTGCTCGTCCTCGTACGCGGTCTTCAGAGGTTGGCTCTCATCGATATGCTCGATGTTTTTCAAGCAGGCTTGTGCGGCCCGGCGCCTCGCCAGGTAGTCGCGGACCTCGGCATCCCATCGGTCCGCAATGCCCGGGAGGACCCGCTGCCAGTAGTATTCCACCATTTTTTCGCGTTCCTTGGTGCACTTGGCTTTCGCCCTCTCGACGGCTGCAATCATCTCCTCGACCATTGCACGGCAGATGTCCGGCCAGCGCTGGTCCGAGTACCCGGGCATGAACGGCTCACTGTTCCGGAGCTTGGCCCGGGCTGATTCGAGGACTCTTTCCACCACGTCCCGTTGCTCCACTCGCTCGGCCGTGGTCACGAACTCCCGGGTTTGCTCGAAGACCCGGTCCGCCTTCCAATTCATGGCCGCCATTTGGGCCTGCTCGAAGCTCTCGACCGTCTGGCCTCCGAGGCTCGGGGGCTCGTTCGCCTTCAGCGCGTCGGCGAAAGCCACCAACCGATCCCGGTGCACGTCGCCACGGACCGCCTTGGCGGCGTAACGCAGCCCGTCGGCCGCGGCGTCCCAGTCCTTCAGGTCGAAGTACGCGGCGCCGGCCAGCTTGCCGACCTGCTGTCGCTGCTTGCCTGACAGCGCGTCGTTCTTCAGAGACATGAGCCCCTTGCAGACCGCCACGGTCTTCTCGGGCTTGCCCTTCTTCATGTGCTGCTTGGCTTTCTCCAGGTATGCCGCTTCCTCTCCTTCCGGGATCGCCACCGCTTCGATCCGCTCGCTCGGGCGGCGCGTGTCGGCACCCTCCATGCGGAAAACGTCTATGGCCTTTCGAGGAATGCGCACCGGGCCGGTCTGGGTCATCAGGACCACCGTCTCGCCGGTCTCTTCGATCACGCGCCCCCGGAACTCGATCCCGGCCTTCGTGCGCACATAGGCCTGAGGCGTCTTCTCCGGCGCCGAGGAACCCTCCTCGGCCTTGGCCTGAGGTTGCCCCGGCGGGTCCTCCGCACGCGCCGCCGGGGGACTGAACGCCACGACTGCGACGAGTATCGCCAGAATGAGAGCGTGTTTTTTACTCACTGTCTCGTCCTTCCCTCTGCGCGAGCCAAACCTCTTGCCAACGCGTCGCAGGCAGCGTGCCCCGGTAAGGAATTATCGGCAGATTCCCGCCGGCCCTTGCCATGGCCTTTCGCGTCACGCCGCCTCCGGCGCACGGCCGACAGCCACTGCCTGCACCGCACCTGGCAGGGAGCCTTCATCCCCTATTCTAAACATCGCCCGGGCCGGGGTGAAGTTTCGCAAAAAAAGGGGGCAGGGGGCCTGTAAAAAGCGGCAACGACCGAGGGGTAGTAAGCCGTTGCCGCTTCAGTGCAGACGGATTGCCCTCTCCCGTCCGGGCACAGGGCAAACCCGTCCCCTCAAAATATAACCCAGAGATCGTGTCCGAGCAAAACAAAATGCCTTCGGGGCCGCGTTGCCAGAGCCGGCGAGGCGGGCCAAGCGGTCCATTGTACGGCGCAAGACCTTGCGGCACTGAATGTTGTGGCTACGGCAGCTCCAGGTGATGGCCCATCTTTTGGCGCTTGGTCCGAAGATAGTCGATATTCTGGGCCGTCGGTTTCGCCACCAGGGGCGCTCGCTCGACGATCTCCAGCCCGTAGCCTTTGAGCCCCACAACCTTGTGTTCGTTGTTCGTCAGCAGCCGGATGCGCCGCACTCCCAGGTCCAGCAGAATCTGAGCCCCGATGCCGTAATCCCGCAGGTCCGGGGCGAATCCCAGAGCCTGGTTGGCCTCGACCGTGTCGAGCCCGTCCTCATCCTGGAGCCGATAGGCGTGCACCTTGTTCACGAGGCCGATCCCGCGGCCTTCCTGGCGCATGTAGACGAGGGCCCCGCGGCCTTCCTCGGCGATCAGTTGCATGGCCATGTCGATCTGCTGCCCGCAATCGCATTTCAGGCTGCCGAAGACGTCTCCGGTCAGGCATTCCGAGTGCATCCGGACCAGCACCGGCGCCCCGTCGCTCTCAGCCTCGGCCACGTCGCCCATGACCAGGGCTACGTGGGGAAGGGGATCGACGAGACTCTCGTAGGCGACCATCCGCCACGTGCCGTGACGCGTGGGCAGGTTGGCCGTCTCGGCCACCCGCTTGACGAGCTTCTCTTTCCTGCGGCGGTACGCGATGATGTCGGCGACGGCCACGAGCTTCAGACCATACCGGTTACAGAAGCGGCGCAGCTCCGGCAGCCGCGCCATGGTGCCGTCCTCGTTCATCACCTCGCAGATCACGCCGGCCGGCTTCAGTCCCGCCAGCCGCGCCAGGTCGACCGCCCCCTCGGTCTGACCGGCCCGGACCAGGACGCCGCCCGGGCGGGCCCGCAGCGGGAACACGTGACCCGGCCGGGCCAGGTCCTCCGGTCGGCAGTCCTCCTGCATCATCGCCTGGATGGTCCGGGCGCGGTCGTGAGCGCTGATGCCGGTCGACACGCCGGAGCGGGCGTCCACACTGACCGTGAACGCCGTTCCGAACGACGAGGTGTTCTCCGCCACCTGGGGCCGGAGGTCCAGCCGATCCGCGCGCTCCTCGGTAATCGCCGCGCAGATCAGCCCCCGGCCACGAGAGGCCATGAAGTTGATGACGTCGGGCGTGACGTGCTCGGCGGCGCAGACCAGGTCGCCCTCGTTCTCGCGGTTTTCGTCGTCCACGAGGACCACCATCTCGCCCTGCCGCAGAGACTCCAGCGCCTGCTCGACCGTCGCGAATTCCTGCTCTGTCATAGCCCATCCATTATACCCGGCCGCGATGCGGTCGGCAACGTCGGCATCGGCCGATTCGAGGGCCGGCGCGGGAGCGGCCCACCGGCCTGCGCCGGGCTCACCGCGGCCCGTCACGATCCGGTGGGGCGGACGACTTGTTCATCCCGGCCGGGAGGCATAGAATGTGGTCCTTGTCCGCTATTCCGAGAGGAGGTTTTCGCATGACGCCACGCGAACGTGTCCTTAGTGCCATCGAGCACCGCGAGCCCGACCGCGTGCCGCTGGACCTCGGGAGCGGCCCGACCACCGGCATGGCGGCCTCGGCCGTCCATCGCCTCAAGGTGGCGCTGGACCTGTGTTCGCCCGACGAGCCCGTCCGGGTCGTCGAACCGTTCCAGATGCTGGGAGAGATCGACGCCCCCTTGCGCGAAGCCCTCGAGCTGGACGTGGTGATGATCGAGGGGCCGATGACCTTCTTCGGTTTCGCCGGTTCGGATTGGAAACCCTGGCGCCTCTTCGACGGGACCCCCGTCCTGGTGCCCGGCGACTTCAATACCGAGCCCGAGCCGAGCGGGGACATCCTCCAGTACCCGGGCGGCGACCGCTCGGCGGAACCGTCCGCCCGGATGCCGAAGGGAGGATTCTATTTCGACGCCATCGTTCGCCAGAAACCGATCGACGAGTCGAAGTTGGACGTCGAGGACAACCTCGAGGAGTTCGGCGTGCTGGGCGAGGACGACCTGGAGCACTACCGCCGCGAGGCCGCGCGGCTCCGGGAGACGACCGACTGCGCGGTCATGCTCATCGGGCCGGGAACGGCCTTCGGCGACATCGCCCACGTGCCGGCCCCGGCCCTGAAAGATCCCCGGGGCATCCGCGACATCACCGAATGGTACATCTCGCTGGTGACCCGGCGCGAGTACATCCGCGAAGTCTTCCGGAGGCAGTCGGAGATCGCGCTCGAGAACCTGGAGTTGCTCTGGTCGGCCGTGGGGGACCGGGTCGACGTGATCTACATGACGGGCACGGACTTCGGGACCCAGCAGGGCCCGTTCTGTTCGCCCGAGGACTACTGCGACCTCTTCCAGCCGTTCCAGAGGAAACTCAACGACTGGGTCCACGAGCACACCCCGTGGAAGACGTTCATGCATTGCTGCGGGGGCGTCGACCCGCTGATCCCGCACTTCATCGAGGCGGGATTCGACGCGCTGAACCCCGTCCAGACCTCGGCCGCCGGCATGGACCCTCGGCACCTCAAGGAGGCCTACGGCGACCGAATCGCCTTCTGGGGCGGCGGCGTGGACACCCAGCGAACCCTGCCGTTCGGCGCGGCCGAGG
>CAZGEE010000052.1:0-8308 GCA_964525035.1 uncultured Anaerolineales bacterium | reverse complement strand
ATGATGGCCGACGTCGCGGCCTACGACGTCGCCCGGTCCGAGGTCAACGTCGCGCCGACCGGCGGGTCGGCCCGGCAGGGTGAGGTCAAGGTCTACGGCGAGCCCCGGAAGACGGTGGGGCACCCGTGCACGATCTGGGACAGCCGGGACATCGAGCGCTACAAGGAGCTGATGAAGACCAGCGAGGAGCTCCGCAAGCAGTACGCGGGCCTGCTTTCGGCCATGGCCGATCGCATCGGGCAGCCGACCGGCATCCCGCAGCCGAAGAAGAACGACCAGGGCGAGTGGATGCACCTGCCGGCCACGGAGTACGGCGGAACGCACAACCAGCTCGGCGTGGACATCGCCAACCTCGGCGCGGCCTACGCCCTGAGCGGCGAGGCGAAGTACGGCGAGTTCGCCAAGCGGCTGCTGCTCGGCTACGCGGACGTCTACGACAAGTATGCCCCCGGGAACCGCCCGGGCTTCCGGCACGACCAGGGCAAGTGCTTCGACCAGCGGCTGGGCGACTCGACGTGGCTGATCCAGGTGGCCCGCGGCTACGACCTCATCTACAACCTGCCGTCGATCACCGACGCCGAGCGGAAGCACATCGAGGAGGACCTGGTGCAGGCATCGGCCCGGTTCATCATGGGCAACCGGGCACACATGAGCAGCCCCACCAACTGGTCGGCCATCGGCACGTGCGCCGTGCTGATCGCCGGCTACGCGACCGACGACCAGGAGCTGATCGAGAAGGCCATGTACTGGAAGGGCACGAAGGAGGACCCGAAGGGCGGGGTGATGCTGCACTTCGGCCCGCGGTCGATCGACGCCGACGGCATGTGGTCCGAGGGCGCCATGGGCTACCAGTTCATGGCCCTGCAGGCCCTGGTGGCCGACGCCGAGATCCTGTGGCATCACGGCATCGACATGTACCGCCACCGCGACGGCGCCCTGAAGCGGCTGTTCGATTCGCCGCTGGAGTTCTCGTACCCGAACCTGAAGACGCCGGCCATCCACGACTCGGGCCACGGCTCGATCGTCGGCCGCGAGAGCTACCTGTACGAGTTCGCCTACCGGCGGTACCGCGACCCGAAGTACCTGCTCATCCTCAACCAGACGGGTCGCCACCTCGGGGCGAAGTTCCAGCAGTTCCCCGTCTCGGTGCTCTACGGGCTCGACCCGGACGCCGAGGCCGAGGCCGTCGAGTGGGAGAGCGTCAACCTGTTCGGCGTCGGCTACGGGATTCTGCGGCAGACGGTTCCCGACGGCACGATCAGCCTGTTGACCGACTACGGGCCGAACCGCTCGCACGGCCACCCGGACAAACTCAACATCGACCTGTGGGCGATGGGCGAGCGGCTCATCCCGGACCCCGGCAGCACGTGGTACGAGCGCCCGCTCTACCGCCGGTGGTACCACACGACCGTGGCGCACAACACCCTCTGCGTGGACGAGCTCGAACAGCGCCCCTGCGGGGCCGACCAACTGGTCTACGGCCCGGCGAGCACGGTGGCCATCCAGCGGGCCCGCACCAACCAGGCCTACGCCGGGATCCTCATGGATCGGGCCCTCTTTCTGACGCCGAACTACATGGCCGACCTGTTCGGCGCCTTCGGCCGCGTGCCCCGCAAGATGGACCTCTGCTGGCACCCGCGCGGCGAGTTCCGGTCCGACCTGGACCTCGAGCCGACCGAGTTGCCCGAGCCGCGCGAGAACGGTTACAATGAGCTCGCCGACGTCCGGCATGCCGTTACCAACGAGCCGTACACCTGCACCACGACCCGGGAGGACGGGTTCACCGCGCGGCTGGTCGCCGCCGGCGGGACCGAGACCGAGGTGATCGTCGGCCAGGGGCACCTCGGCCTGGAGCGGCCCGCGACGGTGCTCCAGCGCCGCCAGGTCGAGGAGACGCTCTACGGCAATGCCGTGGACCTCTCGGACGCCGAGGAGCCTTACGTCAAGGGTGTGACGGTCGAAGGCTCGGTGGACGAGGGCTACGGCCTGCTCTCGATCGAGACCGCCGACGGGACCGACCTGTGCTTCGCGTCCTACGCGCCCGGGACCCACGAGGCGGGCGGCCTGGCGACCGACGCCCAGCAGGGCTTCGTGGTCCGCGACGGCGCGACGGTCACGGGAGCCTATCTCGGCGGCGGAACCATGCTGAAGGTCGAGGGTCTCGCTCTGGAGCGCGGCCGGCCCGGGCTGGCCTACATCGAACGGGCCGAGACCGGCGCGTACATCCTGGGCAACCCGTCGCCGGAGAAGGCCGAGCTCTCACTGGCCTTTGCCCCCGTTGCCTCGGCCGAGGCCTGGACGCTGGGCGCCGACGGCCGGCGGCAGGGTCGGCTGGACACCGCCCCGGACGGCTCCGGGCGATTCACCGCGGCGCTCGAGGCCGGAAGCAAGATTGAACTCGCCCCGGAAGGCGCCGAGAGCGTCTTCGAGCATCGCCGGGCCATGCTCCGGAAGCGCCAGGCCGAGCAGGAAGCGGCGCTCCAGGCCGCGGAGAACGAGGCCAAGGCCCGAACCGCGGAGCGCGAGAAGGCCGCCAAGGCGAATCCGCTGCCCGAGAACACCCTGGTGGTGATCCAGGCCGAGGACTTCTCCGGCCAGGGCGGCGGAGAGGTCGGCGTCAGCGCGAAGAAGACCGCAGCCGTCGGGGAGGCCCTGCTGGGATGGGACCCCGTGGGGCACTGGCTCGAGTGGACCGTCGAGGCCCCGGCCGAGGGGTACTACCACCTGACAATGAAGTACTGTTCGGCCCTGGCCCTGTGTGAGCGGGAACTGAAGGTCAACGGCGAGGTGATCGAGCCGTTCGAGCCGGTGACCTTTCCCGGCACGGGCGGCTGGGCCAACGGCTCCGACGACTGGCGGCTGTTCACGGCGCCGAACCCCGTGGCCGAGCACCCGCTTCTGGTCAAGCTCAAGAAGGGATCGAACGTGCTGCGGCTGACCAACGCGAACGGCCGCGGCGTCAACCTGGACTACCTGGCCGTGCACAGCCCGGACGTCGAGCCGACCCGGGCCATGCTGGTCGAGGCGTTGGGCGGGCAGGAGTAGCCGGCGGTCGGCCCGGGGCCCGGGGCCGTTTCCCGCTCCGGGGCCTCCACCGGTCAACCGAGAACAGGAGCGTTTCGCATGCGATGGATTCTTGTGCCGATGCTGGCCGCGGTTCTTTCCGCGCTGGGGCCCACCCGGGCCGTGGCGGACGACGAAGCGGAGAAAGCCGCCGAGCCGTCCCCGACGGTGGTGCTGCACACGGCCGGGTTCTGGCGGGTCTTCGAGACGCTGCGGCCGCCGGTCTTCGACACCGGCGACCGTCTGAAGCCGGCGCTGGTGAACGTGGTGTGGCTCGACTGGGCGACCGCGGACCCGCCGGACCGGTGGACCGCCCCGGACTTCGACGACGCCGCGTGGCGGCGGGCCCCGTCGCTGGCGTTCAGTCACACGCCGTACCTGGCGCGGCATTGCCTGCGGGGCAAGTTCCGCGTGACCGATCCGAAGGCGGTCCGCGACCTGAAGGTCTCGCTCGGCTACTACGGCGGGGCCGTGGTCACCCTGAACGGCCGCGAGGTCGCCCGGAGGCACCTGCCCGAGGGGCCGATCACCCCGGAGACGGTGGCGGAAGCCTACCCGGTCGAGGCGTTCCTCTCGGCGGGCGGCGAGGTGCTCAATTCCCGCGAGCACCAGGACGAGGAATCGCGTCGGCGGTTCGGCCTCAGGCCCCGCGAGCTCGGGCCCGTCGAGATCCCGGCCAGGTTTCTCCGCAAGGGCGTCAACGTGCTGGCCGTGGAGGTCCGCCGGGCGGCCTACCCGAAGGTGCTCGACGGCCTCAAGGGTCCTCGCAAGGACCTCCCGTACGAGCTGCGGTGGGGCACGTGCCGGTTGCGGCGCGTTCAGCTCATCGCCGCCTCCGCCGCCGGCCTGGAGCCGAACGCCACGCGCCCCGCCGGGTTGCAGGTCTGGAATAGTGAGCTCCTCCAGGACGATTACGACCTGGACTTCGGCGACCCGCTGGAGCCGCTCCGGCCGGTGCGCCTCATGGGCGCGGCCGGGGGATCGTTCTCCGGCAAGGTGGTGGTCGGCCGCGACGGGCCGATCCGCAACCTGCGGGCCGACGCGGGCAAGCTGACAGGCCCCGGCGGGACCGTCCCGGCCGGGAACGTGCGGGTGCGCTATGCCCATCCGTGGGGCGGGAGCCACGTGCGGACGCCCTACAGTGACGAACTGCCGCCGTATCCCCGGTCCCCGCGGCTTCTCGGCGCGCTGGTCGAGACGCCGCGCGAGGAATACCCCGTGGTGGCGCGCGAGCCGGACCGTTACCACAGTCTCGACGCCCCCAACCAGCCGGAGCCCGTCTTCGGCGCCGTCGTGCCGGTCTGGGTCACGGTGCGGACGCCCCGGTCGCTCGCCGCCGGCACGTACCGCGGGGCGCTGACGATCCGCGCCGAGGGCGTCGAGGCCGTGCGGGTCCCGGTGGAGCTGGAGGTGGCCGACTGGACGGTCCCCGAGCCGAAGGACTTCCGCACGTGGGTCGAGATGGTCCAGTCGCCCGACACCCTGGCCGTCGAGTACGACGTCCCCCTGTGGTCCGAGGCGCACTGGCAGCTCATCGAGCGGGCGCTGCGGCTGACGGCCCGGGTGGGCGACCGCTCGGTCTACGTCCCGCTCGTCTGCCACACGAACTACGGCAACGAGCAGTCGATGGTCCGGTGGATTCCGCGCGGCGACGGCAGGTACGACTACGACTTCTCCGTGATGGAACGGTACCTCGACCTGGCGCAGAAGCACCTGGGCGCGCTCGAGGTGGTGGTCTTCAACGTGTGGGAAGTCTACATGGTGCCGAAGTCGAAGTCGGGGGCCCGCGGGCAGGAGGAGCGGGCCATCGCGCACCTGAAAAAGCACGGCGGGAAAGTCGGCGAGCCCCCCGCGGTCACGGTCCTCGGGGCCGGCGGGCGCGAGGCCCGGACCGTCCACCTCCCGCCCTACGCCGCCGACCGAAGCCGGGCGCTGTGGGAACCGCTGGTGCGCGAGCTTCGCGAGCGGATGGCCCGGCGCGACCTCGCCGAGGCGATGATGCTCGGCACCGTCAGCGACGCCAACCCCACGCGCGAGGAACTGCGCTTCTGGCGCGAGGTCTCCGGCGACCTGCCCTGGATCGTTCACTCGCACCACGGCCGGTCGACCGCCCCGGACTACCGCCTCGGGGGCGAGGCACGCATCGGCTACCAGACCCGGGTGTGGAACATCTCGTTCGGCGACGGCCTGAAGAGCGAGCACGGGTGGAAACGGGACCTCCGGATCGCCGATTACGAACGGCACGCCAACCTCGAGAGCCTGCCGACCGCCTACTGGTGGCACCTGGCGGAGTTCAACATCATCGGCGACCACCGGGGCATCGGCCGCCTGGGGGCCGACATCTGGCCCGCGGTGAAGGACGGTCGCGGTCGGCGCAAGGGCACCGTGGCCGAGCGGTACCCCCAGAGCGCCCGGCGGAACCTGGACATGCGATCCGCCGCCCTGGCGCCCGGGCCCGACGGACCGGTGGCGACCACCCGCTTCGAGCTCTTCCGCCAGAACGTCCAACAGTGCGAGGCCCGGATCGTCATCGAGCGGGCCCTCGTCGAGCCGGCTCTCCGGGCCCGCCTCGGCGACGAACTGGCCGCCCGCTGCGAGGCCGTCCTGCAGGGGCGCGTCAAGCGCATGTTCAAGGGGCTCTGCACGCTGCGCCTGGCCAGTCCGCACTGGAACTACGCCTGGAGCTGGCGGGGCAACGACGACCCCGCCGGGAACTTCTGGTTCCTCGGCCTCGACACGCCCGGCCACACCCGGACGCTGTACGAACTCGCCGGCGAGGTCGCCCGCAAGCTGCAGGGGGTGTGATCAGCGCGATCGGAGAGTCCTGTCCCTGTACGCCCGGAGATTTCCATGGTAAAAAAGTCCAAGGCCGAGGGAGGCGACGCACGGGAAGCCGGGCCTCGCAGCGCATGCCCGGAGTGAGAGGAGGAACAAGATCGTGAGGCGACGAGGCTATGTTGTGACAGCGGTCGCGCTGGCGATGGTGCCGGCCTTCGCCGGAACGGGCGAGGCGGACGAGGTGAACCAGATTACGCAATACGGGGTGACGTGGACCTTCGACCGGGCGGTGCGCGCCGGGCAATTCGTCACGGGCGACTGGTGGGTCGTCGGCCCCGTGACCGTGACCTCGGTCGAGCCGAAGCCGGGGCCGGCCGATGCGGGCGAGTCGATCGAGACGCCGAAGAACCGGTGGGGCGATACCAGCCTGCGGAACGATCAGCGGATGCGGAACGGCTCCATGATCGTCCTCGAGGCGGGTGGCAAGCACGGCTACGATTCCCGCAGCCGGACGTTCGACCCGTCGCTCAGCGTGAGCTTCCCCGTCACGATCCGGCCCAACCGGTCGCTCATCTCAACGGTCAGTAACGCCACGGTGCCCGTCCGGAACTTCGCGCACGAGATCATGTGGGCGTCGGAGAAGAGGTGCCGGAATGTCCTGAAGGCGGCCGCGGTGTTGACGGTCCTGGAGGAGCCGGCCCCGCCCGACGCGTTCCGGCCGCCGTACGCCGGGACCGAGAAGCCCCTGTACCGCGCGAGCGATCTCCGGTGGGACCTGCTCAAAGAGCTGTCGGCCCCGAAGGTCAACCCCGAGGCCTACGCGCCCGGCTACGGGCTCCGGCTGCCGGCGGACTGGGAGAAGATGGAGCGGTACTTCCGGAGGCCGTGGCTCGAGCACATGTGCAACTGGACCCAGCAGCAGCTCAACCCGAACGAGAACCAGCCGAACTACGGGCGCGAGCACGGCCGGCTGGTCTCGATGGCAAGCCTGATGCTGCACCTGGACGTGCCGAAGGAACGCAAGGAGAAATTGCTCACGGGGCTCGTCCAGTACGGCATCGACGTCTCGGGCGCGGCCAAGGTCGGCGGGAGCTGGAACTGGGGCGGAGGCCACACCAGCGGGCGCAAGTGGCCCGTGCTCTTCGCCGGCCTGATGCTCGGCGCGCCCGAGCTGTGCGACCTGCCCCCGACGGCGGTGTTCCACGAGGACGCCCAGACCTACTACGGAACGGGATGGTGCGGGCAGACCGCCCTCTACTGGATGGTCCGCCACCACGGCCGGCGCGAGCGGTACGAGGAGAAGCCGCCCGAACAGTGGGGAAAGTGGGACACCTCCTCCGAGGGGTATCGCGTCTGCTGCAACGCGCGGGCGTGGATCGGCACGGCCCTGGCGGCGCGGCTGATGAAGGCGATCGAGCTCTGGGACCACGACGCCTTCTTCGACTACTGCGACCGGTGGATGGCCGAGGAAGATCCGTATGCCGAGTTCCGCGGCTCGCACGAGCGGCCCCGGCAGGAGGGCAGCACGTTCGATCCGTTCGTCGACGCCATGTGGCGCGCCTACCGGGCCAAGGCCCCCGAGCAGAAAAGGGCCGGTGATCCCCGGATGTTCGTCTGGAAAGGCCGGGGATTCAAGTGGGTGCCGAATCCCAGGCCGAGCGCGCGCGAGGTGGCCGAACACCTCGCCGAGATTCGGGCGGACCGGTAGCTTTCGGGCCGCGGCTCGGGCAACCGGCCGCTCCGGGCCGCGCGGCGTGGGTCCGGGGGCGGCGGCCGCAGTGACGCCGTGCCTTGCGGACGGGTGGCGCGGATCGGGGCCGGGGCCTACGGAGATTCTTCTATGGGCGCGCTGGCGGGGAGCCTCCTGACGCTGGGCCTGGTCGCGGCCTGCGGCGCCGTGATGCGCAAGTCGCGCCTGCTCGACGACCGTGCCGGCCGCACCGTCTCCCTCGTCGTCTACTACGTGGCGCTGCCCGCGCTGTTCTTCACGGAACTGAGCGGGATGGACCTTCGGGCCGTTCCCCTTCCGGCGCTGGTGGGCTCGTTCGCCCCGATCGCCCTCGCCGCGGCGGTCCCGCTCGCGGCGTTCCTGTTGAGGCGCATCTCGCGCGCTACCTTCGTGCTGTGGGCCTCGGTCACGGTGTTCGGCTCGAACGCGTTTTTCGGGCTGGCGTTCTTCGAGGGGCTCTACGGCCGCGAGTGGTTGCAGATTCCTGTGCTGATGGCCAGCCTGCTGGGGACCGTGGGCGTGCTGATCACGTCCCTGCTGTTCGAGTGGCTCGACGCGGACCGCGGACTGTGGCGCAGTGCGGTTCGGCTGCTCCGTTCGCCGCTGCTGCTGGCGACGCTCGCGGGCATCGCCTGCTCGCTGCTCGGGTGGACGCCCGGCCCGCTGATGCCGGCGCTGGAGCGCCTGGCCGGCCTGGCGGGTCCGCTGGCGATCTTCGCCCTGGGCGTTTTCGTGGTC
>CAZGEE010000051.1:0-8431 GCA_964525035.1 uncultured Anaerolineales bacterium | reverse complement strand
CCGATCTCAGGCCGGCCTCATCGGCATCGAGCAAGCGGCGGGCTTCATCTTCCGTGGCCGCGGTCGCCCGGAGCCGGATCGAGACGACACCCTTGCCGGCCCGGGTTCCGGCGCAGGGATTGCGACCTGCAGCCATGAAGTCGGCGATCCGCTGGCCGACGGTGGACTCCCCGGCTCCGCAGGTATGGAGCACGCGCTGGCAGGCCACACGATGGTCAGGTGCCAGTTCGCGCAGCCGGGGAAGGACGTGGTTGCGAAACATGGCCTTCATTTCCTGCGGCACGCCGGGCATGCCGAAGACATACAATCCGTCGCGGGTGCAATAGAAGCCGGGCGCGGTGCCATGGTCGTTCGGAAGCGCGACCGCCCCCTCGGGTGCCCGGGCCTGGCGAAGGTTGCTCTCGGCCATGGGGCGGCCCCAGCGGCGAAACAGGCCCTCGATGGCTCGACGGGAGGTCGCGTGTTCGACCAAGGGTACGTCCATCGCGTCCGCGACGGCCTCGCGGGTGATGTCGTCCAGGGTGGGGCCGAGGCCCCCGGTCACCAGGAGCAGGATCGGCTCGGAGGCCGGGGTGTGCAGGGCGTTAACGTGGGCCGCCACCGCCGCGCGGTCGTCGGGCAGTATCGTGTGGCGGGCCACGTCGAGGCCGAGCGGCGCCAACTCCCCCGCCAGCCAGGCGGCGTTGGAGTCCACCGAATCGCCGGCGGTGAGTTCGCTTCCGATTGACAGGGTTTCCGCACGCATGGGGCCTCAGACACTGAAGCGGATGAACAGGACGTCGCCTTCCCGGACCACGTAGTCCTTACCTTCCAGGCGGACCTTGCCCGCGGCACGGGCGTCTTTCTCGGTGCCGGCCTCGCGAAGGTCGTCGAAGGCCACCACCTCGGCGCGGATGAACCCGCGGGCCATGTCCGTGTGGATCGTCCCGGCGGCTTCGAGGGCGGTGGCCCCCTTGGGCACGGTCCAGGCCCGGGTTTCCTTGGTGCTGGTCGTAAAGAACATCACGCGGTTGAGCGCGCCGTAGATGTTCCGAACGAGTTCCTCGGAGCGGAGCCGGTCGAGGCCCATGTCTTCCAGGAACGGGGTTCGCTCCTCGGGCGGCAGTTGGAGAATCTCGCTCTCGGCCTGGGCGCAAAGGACGAATCGCGGCACATCCACCGGGGTCGGAGGCTCCGGGGCTGCACCCTCGGCCACGTGGTTCTCGTCCACGTTGAGCACCACGACCGACGGTTTCTGCGTCAAAAGGCCGAAACCGCTCAGCAGCGCCGCATCGGCGCTCTTCTCGAGCAGCGGACGGAGCGACTGTTCGGATTCCAGGGCCTTCTGGCACTGTTTCAGCAAGGCGAGCTCGTGCTGATGCTGTTCCTTCTCCTTGCCCGGCAAGGGTTTCTGCAACGCGGCCTCGACGCGTTCCACACGCTTCGTGATCACCTCGAGGTCGGCCAGGAGGAACTCGTTGCGCAACTCGCCGTAGTCCCGCCAGGGATCGGGTCCGCCGGGCCCCGTCGGGACGGCGTCGGACTCGAACGCGCGGAGGCACCAGAGCAGGGCGTCCGCCTGCCGCAGTTGCGCCAGGACGCGCGGCCGCTCGGAGTCGGCGTCACTACCCAGGGCCACGCCCGGCAGGTCGAGCAACTCCAGGTCGGCGTAGGTTTTCTTCGCCGACCCGTGAAGCTCCGCGATCCAGTCCACCCGTGCGTCGTGGACCTTGACCGAGGCGACGTTGGGATGATCCGCGCGGGCCGGGTGGGCCTGGGAATCCACCGCGTGGTTGCTGAGGGCGTTGAACAGGGTGGTTTTGCCCGACAGGCTGGGTCCGGCCAGGGCGACGTTCACGATTGCGGCTCCAGGTGAAGGTTGCGGCCGTGGCGCGCCGGCTCAGGGCGGCGCGGCCGCCGGCTCACGTTTCCATTTCCTTCCGGACGATCCGGACAATGCGCACGAGGTCGTTCAAGTCTCGCTCGGAGAGGCTTTCCATGGCGGCCAGGGTGGTTTCGATGCTGCTCCGGCGGAAGGCGTCGGCGGCCTCGCCCCCGGCCTGCGTAATATGGACATCCACCTTCCGCTTATCTTCGCGGTTGATGGTACATTGCACCAGCGGGCGGTGATAAGCGGTTTCCAGGTGCTTGATGATCCGGGACATCCGGGCCGGTCGAACGTGAATCCGTCTTTGGAGCTCTCCGACCGTCAGGCAATTCTGCTGTTGGAGGGCGTCGAGCGCCAGGAACTCGGTCTGGGACAGGTCGCAGATGACGTCCTGTCGGCCTTGCCGCCCGGCCGCCCAGGTGATCTTGGTGATTTCGAACACCTCGCGCGCGATCGCCTCGAGGTTGTGCGCCTTGCTTTTCCGGGCCATGTTCTTTTCCGCGCATTGCAACATACGTGCCGCTATTCTAGTGAAGGGCGCTCGCGGAAATCAATCCGATTCCGGATGGTCTGCCGGCCGGCGCCCGTCATGCCCATTGACGCCGTAAGGGATGGAGCCCGGCGAAGGCATTTGAAGGAACGCCGGGGTTCAGGGACCTAGAGCATGGGCCTTTGTCGCGTTTGTTGGTCCTCGGCGGTGACTTGCTGAACGGGTGGCTGTCCGGTCCCCCCGGTCTGCCGGGGCTGCCCGGCGGCCTGCACCTTCTCTTTCATGAGCCGGCCGACCTTGAACTTGACGGTCCATTTTGTCGGGACGCTTACCCGCGCGAGTGTCCGGGGGTTCTGGGCGGTGCGTGGCTTGCGACGTTTGGCTTCGAATACGCCGAAATCGCGGAACTCCAGGCGGTTTCCGCCGGCCAGTTCCTCGGTGATCTCGTCCAGGAACGCCTGGATGATCTCCTTGACCAGCACGCGTTTGTGCCCTGTACGATCGGCGATTCTGTCGCTGAGCTGCTTTTTGGTGACCGTTTCCATTCCATTCCCCCATGACACCGACGAGAACCGGGGCAATCTGCTTCCAGCACTTTCCCGGGCCGTTCCGTAGAGCCGTCCCGAACGCGGACTCACGGAATCCCTTCCGCCGACAGTTTGAATAAGGCTTAAAGAGTTGCAGCGTACAGCCCACAAAACAGACGTGTCGCGACGGATGCGACAAGGATGTCACGCGCTCCTCTCGCACCCAAGGTTATATTACACCACAACTTACGGCCACGCAAGCCAAAAAAAACCGAAAAACAGTAACCCTCTGTTTCCAGCGGCGGAGCGGGACGACGCACGGAGCTTTTTTCGTGCGGGGGCTCCGTTCAGGCCGACGGGGTGGCCGGTTCTTCCGACTCCGGCATTGCGGCAATCCGGTCGCGGAGCTTGGCCGCCACCTCGTAATCCTCCCGGTCTACGGCCTTTTTGAGTTGAACCTGGAGCCGCTGTCTCGGCGAAAGCGGCTTGGATCGGCGGATACGCCGCTGAAGCGTCCGCAGGCGGGACAAGGCGGACTTGCACTCGTGCCGCCACTTGGCGTCGTCTTCCGGAGGAAGCTCCTCGATGGCCCGGATGCCTCGGGCGATCACTTCCAGGGCGCGGTCGTACTGGCGGCGGTCGACGGCCAGCAAGGCCCGGCTCGAGAAGTAGAGCCGCAGCGCGAACGGCCGATGGGGCTCCACGATTTCCGCGTCCTCCGGCGAGGAGGCGTACCGGGCGATCAGGTCGAACGCGGCCAGGTTGCGCGCCGCGTCCCGGGCCACACGCTCGTAGTCCTTCCGCTGATACAGCAGGTCGTAGCGGTAGGAGTAGATCATGGCCTCTTCGCGCAGGAGGTCGCAATCCTCGGGCGAAAGCGAGAACTCGGCATCCGGCCCGCTGTCCGGGCCCTTGTCCCGAAGGCTCAGGTAATAGTCCAGATAGCTCTTATGCCCCATGGGGCGGAGCCCGTCGGGCCGGCCGTCCAACTCGTACTGCTCGACACCCATCGGGAAGCGGACCTGCAGTTTGGGGCGACCGTCCGGTCCGGCGACTTCGCGAAGGTAGTCGTCCGGGTCGTATGGCCACTCGCGCAACAATCGGCTGAGATCGTCATTGGCGGGCATCGCAAGCACCCTCATTTCGGGGAGCGGGATGTCCGGCATCCTGTTCCGGAACCCGTCCCGCGTTGCGGTCTACGGTCAGTATACACCTTGGCAGGCAACCTG
This sequence comes from uncultured Anaerolineales bacterium, assembly GCA_964525035.1. GTDB lineage: Bacteria > Planctomycetota > Phycisphaerae > FEN-1346 > JAACEH01 > CAZGEE01. The sequence continues at coordinate 4,318 of CAZGEE010000051.1, read as the reverse complement.
CGCCGAACGAAATTGGAACTCCCACGCTGTGCCGGGATTCCTGCTCCATCCGGACGACGGCTCCAGTGACCTATTTCTTCTTCCTTCGCTTGCGGCGCTGGGCGCGTTTCTTGCTCCCCACTTTCCGTCGCCGTCTGGACTTTCGCGGCATGCAGAGCCCTCCGTTTTCGATTGCCGGGACTTCCCTCACTTTAGTGTTTCTTCTCCCACGCGCTATTGATACCTTACCCGGTACGCCCTGTCAAGCGTCTGGCTTCCCGGGCGATCCGGAAAGGACCGGAGTTGCTTCCGGGGCGGGACGGGGTCGGCAGCATTCCCGAGGGGCCGGGCCGCGGCCGCTCGCATGAGCGGGGCTCAATAAACTCGCCGGGAAGACGGAGAGGAAGTCATGGCGAACGAGGAAAGCGGAGCCACGAGTTCGGATGACATATTCTCGGTCGGCTACGAGAAGGCCATCGACTTGATGGAGGCCTGCTCGACGCAACACGGCTTCCTGGCCAGCCCCACGGAACGGGCCAATTATCGCCGCATCTGGGGGCGGGACGGCTGTATCCTCGGCCTGGCTGCACTGTTGAGCGGAAAGCCGGATCTCATCGAGACCTGCCGGCGGACCCTGGACACCCTGGCTCGCAACCAGGGCGCCCACGGAGAAATCCCGAGCAACGTGGACCCGCGCACCCGCCGCGTCAGCTACGGGGGGACCGCCGGCCGCGTGGACGCCAACCTGTGGTTCATCATCTGCTGCGCGGAGTACTTCCGCGTGACCGGGGACATGGACTTCTTCAACGCGATGGTCGAGCACATTGAGAAGGTTCGGTTTCTTCTGGGCGCGTGGGAGTACAACACGCGCGGCCTGCTGTACGTTCCGCTCACGGGGGACTGGTCCGACGAGTACATCCAGACCGGCTATGTCCTGTACGACCAGTTGCTTTATCTCCAGGTCCAGCGCGAACTCTGCGCGATGCACCGCGGTCTGCATTCCACGAGCGATCATCACCTGCGGCAGAAGCTGTCGAACCTGAGACATCTGATTCGCGCGAACTACTGGTTCCGGGGCGACGACGAGACGCCCGACGACGTGTACCACGAGGTGCTTTACAAAAAGGGCCTTGGTGCGCACTGCCGGTGCGCGGATCGGTACTGGCTGGCCTTTTTCTCGCCGGCCGGTTATGGATATCGGTTCGATGCCCTCGCCAATACGCTGGCCTCGCTGGTGGGCGTGGCCGACCACCACCAGCGCGAGCGCGTGGACGAGTACGTCGCCGCCGAGGTGGCCGACCGGAAGGTGATGCTCCTGCCGGCCTTTCACCCCGTCATCACCCCGATGGACGAGGACTGGGAAGACCTCCAGATGACGTTTCAGTACGCTTTCAAGAACAAGCCGTACGAGTATCACAACGGGGGCCTGTGGCCGTTCGTTACGGGATTCTACGTGGCGGACCTGGCCCGTCGCGGAAAAACCGACCTGGCCCGGCGGTACCTCGAAGGCATTCACCGGGCCAATGCCACGGCGAGCGGCGGAGAAGAGTGGAGCTTTCCGGAGTTCCTTCACGGGCAGGAACACACGCCGGGTGGCACGCGGCATCAGGGCTGGAGCGCGGCGGCTGTCGTCATCGCGCAGGAGGTGCTGAACGGAAAAGGATTTCTGCCCGTCAACGTCGGATAGAACGGACCTCGGCCCCGGGTTCCGGCTACACGGCCTCGGCGGTACTTTCCGCCCGGTTAACGCGCATCCGCCGGGATACGCAGGGCTGTCCTTGAAGGTAAGGCCCGAGACTGTACAATACAGCAGGGAGATATCCGGGGCGCGCAAGGAGCGCCTTCGGAATCGTGTTAGGCCATTCAGGGAAACAAGGAGAGTTCATGGCTGGCGAGATACCGCGGAGCGTCGTTGAGGATCTGGACGGGACCGCCGAGGGGCTGGAGGTATGGTGGGATTCGAGCCCGCTGGTTTTCAAGCCCTGGGTACAGGAGGTGCTGGAGAAGGCCGGCGACGGCGACAAGGACCGACTGGCCGCCCAGTTGAAACGGTTCTACGATGACGAGGACCCGACGCGAAGCGTTTTCGTCGGCTGCACGACCAACCCGCCGCTTTCCTGGCAAGCGATCCAGAAGGACCGATCGTACTGGGACGCCTGGGTCAAGGGCGAGCAGAAGAAGAACTCCGGCATGAGCCAGGCCGAGCTCTTCTGGCACACCTACCTGGCGGTCGTCGCCGCCGGAGCCGCCGCGTTCCAGCCCGTCTGGAAAAAGTCGAACCACAAGCTCGGCTACGTCAGCGGGCAGGTCGATCCGCGCATCCTGACCGACACCGAGACGATGGTCAACCAGGGCATCAGCCTGAACGGCCAGTTTCGCAATGTGATGATAAAAATGCCCGGCACGAAGCAGGGCATCGAGGGCATCGAGGAGCTCACGGCCCGCGGGATCCCCACCAACGCCACGCTGACGTTCGCCCTGAGCCAGTTGACCGCGGTGCCGCAGGCGGTGCTCCGGGGTCTGAAGCGGGCCCGCGAGAACAACGTGGACCTTTCGCAGTGGCGGAGCGTGGTGACGATGATGCTCGGCCGCCTGGAGGATCACCCGGCGTTCGAGGAGGAATGCAAGCAGAAAGGCATCGACCTGACGCCGGAGAAGAAACGCCTGGCGGGCCTTGCGGTCTTCAAGAAGGCCTACCAACTCTTCAAGGAGCGCGGCTACGAGAGCAAGATGTTGGCGGCCTCGATGCGGGTTGGGCCGGAGGTCGACGGCCGCGAGAAGGTCTGGCACATCGAGCAACTGGCCGGCGGCAGCGTGGTGCTCACGATCTTCCCGAACGTCTTCGAGGGTCTGCTGGCGGGGTACGATCCCGGCGAGCTGCAGTCCCACATCGACGACCCGGTGCCGCAGGACGTCGTCGACGAGCTGCTCCGAACCGACTACTATCGGAAGGCTTACGAGGAGGACGGCCTGAAGCCCGAGGAGTGGATCGACTATCCGCCGGTGGTCGCCACGGCGGACCAGTTCGCCGACGCGACCAACGAGATGGAAGCCTATGTCGGTGAGATCATGAACGGCTGATTCGGCGCGGCATAAGAGGCTACGGATGCGCGGCACCCTGTGGGGGGGCCGCGCTTTTTTTGCACCATCGGTCCACCCATGGGGGGCGGCGCGCGAGCGGGCGCCGCACAATGGGGGACGCCAACTCCCGCAGGCGGGCCGGTTTGGCCCTTGAGTTCCGGCGCCGACGGCGTTATGAACAATAGGGACGGGTGGCTCAACGCACCGCGAATCCTGACGTGAGGAGGGCTGTGATGACCATCGAGAAGCACAAGATGCCGGTCGAAGGATACTGGCACGAATGTCCTTCGTGTGGGCACGAGGGCGGCTGGCACGTCTTCTTTAAGCGGACACGCGATCCGAAGGTCGTCCACATGGACCTTCAGTGTCCCAACTGCAAGACGCAGGTGGACCTCGGCATCAGTGTCTCGCTCGAGTAGTCATTGGGGCCGGTTCGCCGCCCCGGTTGGCGACAGAGCGGGCCTGGTGAGTCTGCGCTGCCGACGTCTCACGCGGGGAATTGCGAAAGGCTGCGGCGGAGCGAAGGACATTGCGGAAACCTGTTCGCCGGGGACCGCCGGCGGCAAGGGGCTAAGATGGGCGTCACCGCTGAATCCTGGTGGGCGAATGTTAAGGCGCTGTTGCCGCTCCTTGCCGGCCACTGGGTGATGCTGGCGGCCGTGGCTGCAGTTTTGCTTCTCCTTCTGCTTCCGCGACTTCGCCCGCCGCGCAAGGGGCCGCTTCGCCTGCTCGCTCTTCCCGGGCGGGGCTTGAGCCGGCTCGGAGGCCTCCCGGCGGGCATGACGCGTGGCGGCGTACTGGCCGGCTTGCTATGGACGGTCGCCGGAATCCTGCTCTTCGTCGTGGTCTCGCTTTCCGTGCCGGTGGGCGCCGCAGTTCCCGCCTCGACTGCGAAATTCGACTTCCCCGTTGTGGAAACTCGAGTTGGCGAAGGAATCCTCCGATCACTGGAACCCCAGTGGGTGTTGCTCGGGACCGGCCTGGTTGCATTTCTGCTCGGCCGCACGATACGACGTCGCGGAAGTATGTGGGCGTACCTGGTCGCGTTCGGAGGGTTGGCCTGGTCGGCGGTGCTGGTGCTCCACCTGCGAGCCTCGCCGTTCGAAGTGGCCGGCGGCAAGGCCGGGCTTTTCGCGGTCGACCCCTATGCGGCGTTCGGGGAGCTTTCCGTCCTGGCGCTCGCGGGGATGGCCTTGCTGGGCGGTTTGCCTGCCGGGGTTCGCGGGGACACGCGCGGGTATCGCGGGGTGGCGGCTCT